>NZ_PDDM01000005.1 GCF_002914585.1 Pseudanabaena sp. BC1403 | reverse complement strand
CTATGCTGTAAGCTGCTGTCATTTTCGTTTCTTTTTCTGTCTCTTCTGTTTCAATTTTATGTCCTATCTTAACCTTACTTTGCTATAAAACCCGATAATAGAATGGCGGCGCTTTGTGCCGCCATTCTATTATCGGGTTTTATTGTGACTTGACTAACGGAAGTTCCACACTTCGTAACGTCCATTCCGAAGCGTGAGAATTTGTCCATCAATACTGCTTGGTAAAACATCTATCCAGACTCTGCCACCACTCATATCACTAAATAGAAGAGAGCCGTCGCTAGAGAATGCGATCGCTAAAGGATAATGACGATCTCCTAAATCAACCTTTTCGCGATCGAGCAATAGTAAATATTCAGGCTTCCCAGTACCATCGAGACTTACCGAGGTCAGCGTCCATTGCTGCTGCACTAGTACACCGAAATCCTCGATGCTGAGTGAAACTTCACCATTGCGCTGCAACTCGCGATACATAGTCCTAACTATGCGTTCAATCGTTGTTGATGAGAGGGATTGCCATTCGACAGGAGATCCATTAGGTGGATTAAATCCACCGCCGCTAGTGACGAGAGGTTGAAGAATACTTTTATTTAGCAAAGGGGCAAGCTCAACCTCTCCTGAAGCAAGAATTCTAAGGCTTCCATTATCGCTAACCCAGAGGGAATGGGCAGTTAAAGTTGCTGCTTGAGATTTACCGTTGGGTTCGTATAACACTACTCCTAGACTGCTATTGAGAGAAAGCCCTAAAATTCTCCACAACAAAATTGATGAGCGATCGCTAAGTTCACTAAATGGAGCATTACTCCACTTATCACCGTCCTTAATCAAATTGATGTTGACTTCATACCAGCCTTGTCCTGATTCGAGCTTTGGTGGTGGCAAAAACCATTCAGATCCTGCATCTCCCTTGCCAATATAGGTAACTGTTCCGATTAATTGTTTCGGGTCGAGAGTAACAGGGGCAAGATCGAGACGTTGCAATAATTGATTGGATTCTTTAGAATCGACCTTCTGCTCCCGTAGCCAATGCTCGGCACGGCGTAACCCGTTACGCTGTAGAACAACTAGTCCGCCCCATAGCTTAATTTCCTTGGCTCCAGAAAAAGTCAACATGGTCATCACCCGTTGCCAAATGTGAGGATGATACTTCGCTAACATCTCGGCAATTTTATCGCCCTTATAAGCGGGATCATTGGCGATCGCCAAAGCCTCAGACCATCTTCCATCAATAATGTTAACTAGTGCTTTTTCTCCCAAACTAGAATTAGGATTCTGGGCTTGGTCTGAGGTAATTTTGGCGTGCAATGCAATCAAGTCATACTGTTCTTGCAAAAATGGCGAGAGTTGCTTCCCTTGAGATCGCACCTCATCCACCATCAGATTGAATTTGCCCAATGCAGGTGACCATAGTCCAGCACTCGCCATCACTAAGGCATCTTGATAGGATTTGGGTTGCCCCTTCGCTTCATTTAATGTCACCATCCGCAATTGTATTTTGCGCATGGAACTACCGATCGCTTCTTCAGGTTGAAAAATAAGATAAGCAGGATCATATGATTGAGTTTGATTAACCACCAATTGCACAGAACTAGAATTGCTTGATAAAGCATTACGCCATATTGGAAGCTCTCCCACTGGACTAGTCCATGCATCTAGCTCTACTAACTGCGATCGCTTATCATTAGAAAAGTAATAGATTTGTCCATAGGCGATACCACCGATATTCCCCGTTGTACTAAACCAAATTCCATTGAATTGAGAAGGAGGATTATTTAGTAATGTTAATTTTTTGAGTGGAAGCCGATTGCGATCTGGCCGCAATCGCTCAGGAATAGGCTCAGTAGCATATTTAAACTTTGGCGATCGCACAAAATATTCGTCAATTCCTGCAACTGTGGTTGTACTGACTAACAGGTATTTCTCTACACCCCGATCCCAAATGGGCTGATAGAAGCGAATTTCACGAATATTTTGGGTTTCTGTTTCCAAAACCGTATAGATGATTTCACCCGTTTTGAGATTGTAACTTTCGCCGAGCTTTAGGTAACTACGCCCTAACTCAGCTTGGATTTGCGGGATGCTTTTAGGAATATTCCATAATGAACTAGAGTAAAAAGCAGGAGCATCAGAAGACGCTAACCAACTGATCGCCAAGGGATTGGCTAGATAAATTAGTCCCAGCCCCGCCAAGCCCCCTACTAAAGGAATACTTACAACTACAAAAAAGTTTGTCCATGTAAAGCGATCGCGCGGATCAATTTCTGGTAATTCTGATGTAGAAGGATTAACGCCTTGCAACTCACGATCTGCCTTAACAAGATCGCCAAAAGGTTTTGAAGATTCAGGTAAAGATTTCATGCGCGGCATCGTAAATCTCAAACGGATGCAATAGCCTAGCATATGTGAGAGTTTACCGCGCCTACAGCGCAGTAAACTCTCACAATTGGCTTACCATTTTTAAAGAAAAGGGCTAAGATTGCAATAGTTAAATTTCTGTTGCAATCGCTACAACCTAAAAAAGTTTTCAAATGAGCAAATACTTATTTGAAAACTGAAGGTCAATCTTGTCAAAGGTTTTAAGTTTTAATTTTGCCGCAGGTAAAATTAAAATCGATATAGCGAATTAGCCACCAGAAAATTTAGCTAAAGCCAAATAGTTACGCCAAATAGTTACGATCTCACAATAAACATTCATGAATTAACGCATTATGTCTACATCAGTAACATCTCAAGAGTCTCAAGTTGCTCAAGACCGCATTATCTTTTTTGACACCACCTTACGCGATGGCGAACAGTCCCCAGGCGCAACTCTGAACGTGGAGCAAAAATTGCTAATCGCGCAGCAACTGGCTCGACTTGGTGTAGACATCATTGAGGCAGGTTTCCCTTTTGCCAGCAAAGGTGATTTTCATGCAGTCCAAGAAATCGCTAAGCTCGTTGGCACTGAGAATGGTCCCACGATCTGCGGTTTAGCAAGAGCTACTAGAGGCGATATTGAAGCTGCTGCCGAAGCAGTCAAGCCTGCGGCTAAGGGGCGAATTCATACTTTTCTCGCCACCTCAGATATTCACTTGGAATATAAGCTTCGGAAAACTCGCGCTGAAGTTTTAGCGATCGTGCCAGAAATGGTTGCCTATGCCAGATCAAAGGTTGCCGATGTCGAGTTTTCACCAGAGGATGCAGGTCGCTCTGATCCTGAGTTTCTCTATCAAGTATTAGAGGCTGCGATCGCGGCGGGTGCTAGCACGGTCAATATCCCCGATACGGTCGGCTATTTGACTCCTTCTGAGTTTGGCGCTTTGATCAAAGGGATCAAAGAAAATGTGCCAAATATCGATCGCGCAATTATCTCGGTGCATGGTCACAATGATCTTGGCTTGGCTGTGGCGAACTTCCTTGAAGCTGCCAAAAATGGGGCGCGTCAAATGGAATGCACGATTAACGGCATCGGTGAACGTGCAGGCAATGCTGCCCTCGAAGAATTGGTGATGGCTTTGCATGTGCGCCGCTCCTATTTCAATAGTTTCCTCGGTCGTCCTGCGGAATCAATTGCGCCGCTCTGCAACATTGACACAAAGCAGATTTACAAGACTTCTCGTCTTGTGTCCAACCTCACAGGTATGTTGGTTCAGCCCAATAAAGCGATCGTCGGCGCAAATGCCTTTGCCCATGAGTCAGGTATCCATCAAGATGGCGTATTGAAAAATCGCCTCACCTACGAAATCATGGATGCTCAATCCATCGGGTTAACCGACAATTTGATCGTGCTTGGTAAGCTCTCAGGACGTAATGCCTTGAGTTCTCGCCTCAAAGAGCTTGGCTTTGAGCTTTCGGAACAAGAACTTAATGCTGCCTTTGTGCGTTTTAAGGAACTTGCTGATAAAAAGCGAGAAATTAGCGATCGCGACTTAGAGGCGATCGTCAACGACGAAATTCGTCATGCACCCGAAGCTTTCAAGCTCGATCATGTCCAAGTAAGCTGTGGCGATCGCGCTATCCCCACGGCGACAATCACTATCGTCATGCCCGATGGTGCAGAAATTACTGATGCTTCAGTGGGGACTGGGCCAGTTGATGCAATTTACAAAGCGATTAATCGCATTGTGAATGTACCGAATCAATTGATCGAGTACTCAGTGCAGTCAGTTACCGCAGGTATCGATGCTCTCGGCGAAGTCACGATTCGTCTCAAGCATCCTGACGTGGGGACGCTCTCTGGACATTCTGCAAATACTGACATTATTGTTGCTTCGGCGCGAGCTTATCTCAGTGCTTTGAATAAGCTCTACTTTGCGCTTCAGTCTCCGACCACGAAGATAAGCGATCGCGACAAGCTCAAAAAAGAAGCTGCTCTGTAAAGCTAACTCCATAAGAAGAGGCAATTTACCAATTGCCTCTTCTTACAGCACTATCTTCAGCTAAAGCCAATGTTCTCGCCCCCTAAATCCCCCAATTCTGGGGGACTTGAATCTGGTTCCCCCCAGAATTGGGGGGGCTAGGGGGGCAAAAGTAAAACTTCTCAAACACTCTCTAAGTCATAACTTGCATAGCCAATTCGTACAAAGAAATTTTTGAAAGTGACGCTTTGCGTCACTTTCAAAAATTTCTTTGGTTTTTATGTCAGCGCAAAGCGCTGTGAATTCTATCCTAAATGCTAGAAAAAGTAGATAAAGAAGCAGTAACACAGCATGATCTCTGGATGCAACGCTGTATTGATTTGGCTAAAAAAGCGAGAGGGCAAACTGCGCCAAATCCCATGGTAGGAAGCGTAATTGTGCAAGATGGACAGGTCTTGGGTGAAGGCTTACATCCTAAAGCAGGTCAACCTCATGCAGAGATATTTGCAATTCGAGCCGCGCAACAAAAAGTCGAAGATCTGCGAGATGCAACCCTATATGTCAATCTAGAGCCTTGTAATCATCACGGGCGCACGCCTCCATGTTCTGAAGCAATTATCAAGGCGGGAATTGGTGAGGTTGTCATTGGTGCGATCGATGCTAATCCACAAGTATCTGGAACTGGTCGCGATCGCTTGCTTGCGGCGGGAGTGAAGGTGACTACAGGTGTTTTAGAACAACAATGTTTAGAGCTAAATGAAGCATTCTTCTATCGCATGAAAACGAATTTGCCCTTTGGCATTTTTAAATATGCGATGACCCTTGACGGCAAAATTGCGACGACTTCTGGGCATAGCTATTGGATTACTGGATCAGAGGCTCGGCATTTAGTGCATGATCTGCGCGTGGGTTGTGATGCAATTATTACGGGTGGGAATACAGTTAGGCTGGACAATCCCCACTTAAATACTCATGGATTGAGTGTTCATTCTCCTTTAAGAGTTGTAGTTACGCAAAGTTTCGATCTTCCTGAAGTTGCCAATTTATGGAACATAACAGATACCGAAAAAACCTTGGTAATCACTTTGCCTAATATCAATTCTCAACTTAAGCAAAAACTACGCGATCGCAAAGTTGAAGTTCTCGAACTAGATGACATATCTCCTGAATTCGTCATGCAAGAATTGGGTAAGCGTGGCTGCAATACAGTTTTATGGGAATGCGGAGGGAGATTAGGTGCAGCCGCAATTAAGGCTAAGATGGTACAAAAAGTTTATGCTTTTATTGCGCCCAAGTTAATTGGCGGATTTACGGCTTCGAGTCCTATTGACGATTTAGGATTAGCGTTGATGACTGATGCTATAAATCTTTCGCGATCGCAGTTTCAACAAATTGGTACAGACTTCTTAATTACTGGCTATCTGCAATGAACGACAAAACACCGCGCATTAATCTTCCACCTGAAGTTAGAAAATATGTTTTTGAGCGTGACAATTACCAATGTCAGAGCTGTCAGAAGATTGACCTTACTACTAAAAACTTACAAGTTGATCACATTATCCCGCTAGCACAAGGCGGAACTAATGAATTCAGTAACTTCCAAACCCTTTGTGCTAAATGTAATCGAGAGAAAAGCGCCAAACTCGATCCACGCTTTCGGAGATTGTATAGTGATTAGCAAAAGCGGCGCAATGCGCCGCTTTTGCTTAGACTGGTTGAAAATAAAATGCAAAGCCTAGAATTGCGTATGTCGCTACTAGCAAAGATCCTTCTAGCCAATTCGATCGCCCATCGGAACTAATCGAGTTGGCAATCAGCACCGCCACAGCAACCGCCACTAGCTCAAAAGGATTAAAGTTTAAATCCATTGGTTGTCCCATAAACCAACCGATAATGACTAGCACTGGTGCAACAAATAGCGCTATTTGCATACTTGAGCCTACGGCAACCGAGACCGAGAGTTCCATTTTGTTCTTCATCGCCACGGTAATCGCCGTTGTATGCTCAGCAGCATTACCAATGATTGGCAATAGAATTACCCCTGTGAATAGTTCTGTTAAGCCGAGTTGGGCTGTTGCCTCTTCTAAAGTTCCTACTAAAAGCTCAGATTCTAAGGCAACTAACAAGGTCACGCCAAGCAGAACCGAAATCCATAACTTAAGATTGATTTCCTGAGGATGTCCTTCTTTCTCCTCGGCATCATCTGCTTCAGATTTACCCACGTCATAGAGATAGGCATGGGTTTTCATCGAAAATAGAAGCGTTAGACAATAGACAATAATCAACACGATCGCTACAGCGATCGATAGCTTTTGCAAGATGTCTTCACTAATTCCCGTAGTCGTAAAATTTGCAGCCGTCGGCAACAAAATTGCCACTACTGCCAAATTCATAACTGAAGCGTTTAATCGCGCCATGGTTGGCTGAAATTCCTGCTCTTTGTAACGCAGTCCGCCTAAAAGCATAGACATACCCATCACCAGCAACAGGTTGCCAATGATTGAGCCAGTGATGCTAGCTTTTACAACACTGGTAAATCCTGCATTCAGTGCCACGATCGCAATGATTAGCTCCGTCGCATTACCAAAAGTTGCATTTAACAAACCGCCCCATGAAGGCCCCAAAACCACCGAGATTTCCTCGGTTGCTGTACTTAACCACCCAGCCAAGGGCAAGATCGCGATCGAAGAAGTCACAAATATCAGCGTAGAATTCCATCCTTGCAAGTGACCGATGACCGATATCGGTACAAATACAAGCAAACCAAAGGAGAAGATTTTCTTAAACATATGCAGCCGTTGTAGCATTAAGGCTAAATATACCAACAAAACCCAAAAAATTTAGAGGAGGTCGCTTCGCGACCTCCTCTAAATTTTTTGGGTTTAATTTTTTCTAAGCATTATGACGGTTTAAAATAACTTAACAAAGCATCGCTTTATTGCTATTCATCAGGAAATCTCCATGTCTGAACTTACCGCCGAACAACATCGCACTAAAATGCAGCGCCGCCAAGAGGTGCAACATCAGCGAGTCGCAGAGCGTAACCTCGAAAAAGGGCTGATCATCATTAATACTGGTGACGGCAAGGGCAAAACTACCGCCGCGTTAGGGATGGTATTGCGATCGCTAGGGCATGGATATAAAGTCGCGATCATTCAGTTCATCAAAGGCGCATGGGAACCTGCGGAAAAAAAAGTATTTGAAATGTGGCAGGATCAACTGTTTTTTCAGGCTTTGGGTGAGGGCTTTACATGGGAAACTCAAGACCGCGATCGCGATATTGCAAAAACCAAAGAAGCATGGGCAGTGGGACTTAGCTATATCAAAAATCCTGAATACAAGCTTGTTCTCCTTGATGAGGTAAATATTGCTCTCAAATTAGGCTATCTCGATGTCGAGACTGTGATTGCAGGGCTAAAAGAGAAACCTGCTGATTCCCATGTGATTCTCACTGGTCGGGGGGCTCCTGCTGAACTGATCGAAGTCGCTGACTTAGTAACGAGAATGGAACTTGTTAAACACCCTTTTAGAGAGCAAGGTGTCAAAGCTCAAGCTGGAATCGAGTTTTAGAACCCATTCAAGAATTAATTCAGATCCCCCCCAGCCCCCCTTAAAAAGGGGGGAGAATTAATTCTTCCCCCTTTTTAAGGGGGATTGAGGGGGATCTCTCAGAGATTTTATTGAACCCTTAGAAAAAATATGTCAAAAATTGGTGTTGGTATTATCGGAACGGGCTTTGGTCAGATTATCCATATTCCTGCTCTACAAATTCATCCTGATACAGAAGTTGTAGCGGTTTACCATCGCGATCGCATCAAAGCGCAACAAATTGCTGATAAATTTAATATGCCCCATGCTTGCGATCGCCTTGAGGATTTACTCGCACTACAACAAGTCCAAGCTGTCACCATCTCTACGCCGCCAAGTTTCCATTATGAACAGGCAAAAGCAGCGATCGAAGCTGGCAAGCATATTTTGCTAGAAAAGCCTGTGACAATGAATGCTCAAGAGGCGATCGCACTGTATCAACTTGCCCAAAAGCGTCAAGTCATCACCGCTACCGACTTTGAATTCCGTTGTGTCCCGCAATGGCGCTACTTTAAACATCTCCTAGATCAGAATCATGTGGGTAAAAAAAGGCTGATTCAAATTGATTGGTTGGTACAAGGTCGCGCCGATCCTAAGCGGGTTTGGAATTGGTATAGCCAAAAAGCTTTTGGTGGTGGTGCATTAGGTGCGATCGGTTCCCATGTTTTTGACTATGTGCGCTGGTTATTTGGTGACATTAAAAGTGTGTCTGGTCAACTCAGTACAGGCATTACTGAACGTCCTGATGCAAATGGTGTTCTGCGTCCTGTCGATGCCGATGACACCTGCAATATTCTCCTAGAACTTGCCGATGGAACTCCCTGCAATATTTCTCTGAGTACTGTCACCTATCGCGGTCGTGGTCATTGGCTGACGGTTTATGGTGAAAATGGAACCCTTGTACTGGGTAGTTCTAATCAATCGGATTATGTACATGGCTTCAGTTTGCGCCAAGGCAAAATCGATCGCACGGAAATGGAAGTTGTACCGATCCCATCCGAATATGAACTCCCCAAGACATATACCGATGGTCGTCTCGCGCCTGTGCTAGCCATATGTGATCGCTGGGTGCAGTCAATTCAAACTGGACAACCTATGACTCCGAGTCTCTATGAAGGTGCATGGTCACAGTTACTTATGGATTTAACTCAAGAGTCACACCAGCAAAAGAAATGGCTTGATGTTCCATCGTCTTTCTAGAGAAAAGTTAAAACAACGATCTTCCACAATATCGCTGTTTTAACAATTTGATAGGAATACAACAAAGAACGGAATAGTTAGGATAGATACTAACTGAGTAAAGCTTGATGAACAAGGGACTTAAGCTCCTTGTCTATCCTAAGCAACTTTAATACCAAAACATAAAATTGCTACGCCATTTTGTGTTTTGAAAACCCTTGATGGGTTTGGTTTTTAACTCACAGAAGTGTTGTCACACTTTTGTGAATTGGTATAACTTTGTTATACATCAAAACCTCAAAGTTGAGAAACAATATGAAATATTGCTCCTCAACTTTGAGGCTAATTTTAAAGCATAAGAAAACCACAAACAAAGCTTAAACTAACGATAAATTTGGATAACTAATACAAAAGTATGATCTTCTGTGGCGTGAGGAAAATCATACTAGCTTTGAAACTAACACATTCTAAATTGCAACAGTCATCCTTTGCAGTAGTCTTTTTAGGTTCATTATTTAATATAAATAGTGCCTATGCTATTGATACTCAATCAAATTCTACTTCCCAGAAGCGTGACATCCAAAATCATTTGACTGTAGAAAGTACTCTCCAGAAGATCGATCAGAATGTTCTTCAAGGTACTTTACCACAGTGCTGCCAATGACACGGTTTGGGTAGGCACGATTAAGACTTTATTCACTTTCTAATTAGTCGCTCTGATTAATTCTGGTTTAGCCGCACAAAGCACGGCTAAACCGCTTAAAACTCAATCCATCTAAATTAGCTAAAAATATATGAGCATTAAACGTAGAGATTTCTTGATGTTTTTGGGAGCAGGCGCAGGAACGCTCCTCTTTGATGCCATGCCCAAAGCTAACTCAAATCAAACTTTTTCCATGCCTTTTCTGGAAACTGTACCTTCGGGAGAGGCTTTTGCCGCGACAGTTAGCAACTTGAGTTTTAAACCAGTTCAAGGACCAATGCCACTCAAAACTAGTGGACTGTCTAAGGCTCAAGAGATTGCATCCCACAAAACCTTTGAGGTTGTCGATGATCTCGTTTTGCCAGAAGGTTTCACCTATGATGTAGTGGCAGCATGGGGCGACAAAGTAGGCGATTCACGTTTTGGTTATAACAACGATTATCTATCTCTAGTAGAAACAGGAGAAAATGAAGGTTATCTCACCGTTAATTTTGAATATATTAGCGACGTTCTTTGGGAACAGAGTTTCGGGAAGGTAGTTGGTAAATCTCTTCCTTTTGCTGACATGAATAAGGCACTCAAAGCCGCAGGAGATGATGGCATAAATGTGCTTGCCCTCGCTAAGAGTGATACTTTAAGAGCCAAGTTAGAACTAATCGCAAAAGAAGCCATGATCGATGTCGGCATCGGCGTTATTTCTGTCCGTCGTGATGCAGATGGAAAATGGGTACGCACCAATTCTAACGCCGATCGCCGTGTAACTGGGCTATCTGGTTTAGAGGATGGTCGCTATCTCAAATCTACAGGGCCCGCCGTGAATATCTTCCGCAAAACCGAAGGAATGGGTTATGTGGACAAACTAGGCGATCGCATTATCGGCACATTTAGCAACTGTGCAGGTGGCACAACGCCTTGGGGAACCGTGTTAAGTGCTGAAGAAAATTACCAAACCCTTGTACCAGACCAAGTGATGCCCGATGGAACTCCCTTTGCGCCGAGCAAGAAAAAGTTTGGGAAAAATGATGAAGATGAATTTGTTGGTCTTGGTAGCGTTTTTGGTCTCTCAGGCAATAAGTATGGCTGGATTGTCGAAATTGATCCCGCTAATCCTGAAGACTATGGGACAAAGCACACATGGCTGGGGCGCTATCGCCATGAGGCAGTTGGTATCCGTGCTGAAGCAGGTAAGCCTTTGGCTTTTTATTCAGGTTGCGATCGCCGTGGCGGACATCTTTATAAATTTGTCAGCAACGGTACGATTACCGATCCAAAGGATAAAGGCAACTCTAAGCTTCTAGAGTCAGGAATGCTCTATGCAGCTAAATTTAATTCCGATGGAACGGGAACTTGGATTCCGCTCAAGGCATCTACTCAAGTCAATCCTGATCAACCTAGTGTATTAGCAGGAAAAATGTTGCCCTTGCCAAAACGTCCTGATGGCGGCTCATTTAAGGCAACAAAAGATGAGGAAGTTGCCGAATTCAAAGCAAAATTCAAAGTTTTGGGCGATCTATATAAAGGCAACGATGCAGAGAAGCAGGGCGCAATCTTGATTGATGCTCACTATGCGGCTAATGCTGTAGGCGCAACCTGTACAGCTCGTCCCGAAGATACAGAGATTGTCCCCGATGGCTCTTTGATGATTGCTTTTACCTCTGGGTCAATTAGCGCTAGTGATGGCAGTCCTGATCTTCGCATTTTTAAAGGCAAAGATGGTAAAGCCCATGAGCATGGATGGATTATGCGTCTTGCCGAAAATAGCAATGCACCCGATGCGATGAGTTTCCGTTGGCGCATCCTTGCTACGGGTGGCGAACCCGCAGATGGCGGTCAAGGTTTCACAAATCCTGACAATATGGCGATCGATCGCAGTGGCAATATATGGATGGTGACAGATATTTCTAGCGATAAGTACAACAAAGCGATTCCTAGTCGCACTGACAAGGAAGGTAAACCCGTCAGCCAATCGAATCTACGGGGTCTGTACGGTAATAGCTCCATTTGGTTTATCCCCACATCGGGAGAAAATGCAGGTCAAGCTTACTTGTTTGGTTTTGGTCCAATGGAATGTGAAACTACTGGCCCATTCTTCAGTCGCGATCAGCAAACTCTATTTCTATCGGTTCAGCATCCAGGTGAAGTTAAGGGGACACGCAAGGATATGGCATTTGAGACTCGCAAACTTGCCATGCGAACAACAAGTGGTGAAGAGTTTATCCAAACTCGTAAGGTTCCCATTGGTTCTAACTGGCCCAGTTTAAAGCCTAATGAGCCACCGAAACCTGCGGTAGTTGCCATCCGTAAGCTAAATAATCAGCCTTTGATTTAACGTCATTTCGATAACAGTAAAAAGCGTTATTCCCAATTTATTGGGAATAACGCTTTTCTATATTTGAAGGCATTTTGTCTAGTTTCAGTGACGTTCATAGATATGAGGTTTGAAAAAAGTAAAAAAGGCGATCGCTATCAGACTTTTCAGTTTTATAGCGATTTAAGGGAACTCCAAAGAAAAAATGATCCACATAAAACCAAAAAACATGGCGGCGGGCTACGCCCGCCGCTATGTTTTTTGGTTCAATTATTTTGTGTAGTTATGCCTGATCGCTCAACAATTAGAATGGATTGAAGAGCGCGATGCTACTTGTAAAAGAGAGACTAAACAAAATAGAGGTGGCAATGGATATAGCGCTTTTTTAAACAATTGTCTGATGAGAATAACTATTGAAAGGACTAAGCTTTTAAGAGAATATTTGAGATAACTTATTGCGATCGCTGCGACATCTTGTGGGTTTAGGTTAAAGCATCCCCAAATTGAGGCGATCTAAAAACTTATAAATTTATGAATTTCCGTGGCTTCCCCTACATGAGGATATTATCTGGAACGCGAATAATTCATGACACTAACCGAAACAACAAGGTCATTTTCAGTCTTGGCATAAAATCTCTCTGGGAATCAAAGGGCTGGAATCAATCAGTAAATACAGAAATTTGCTTTCAAACCCGCTACAGCTAAAAATATAAAAACCATTGCTGGGCTTTGCCCAGCGGTCTTCTTTGTGGCAGGTTTGATCAACAAGTGCTGTAAGTACCTGTACTTATGATTTGTAACTTGCCATACTATTAGGCTTAATATTAAAAATACACTTCAAAAATTTATACAATCTCGTGAATTATTACTTTCCTGCTGATCCCCCATATTTTTTGTTTGCTATTTCCCTTCTTGCTGGACTCGCTTGTGGGCGATCATTTGAAGCAACTTTGCGGAATCTTGTTAGATCTTGGTCAAGCAGTAAATCTTCTCGCATCATGCTAGAGCTAAAAAGTGCAAGTATCAAAATCCCCTATCTTGGTATGACTATCAGTATCGCTGTTTTTATGTCAACAGGACTAGAGGTGTTTGGTTTCCCGACTCTATTTGGCTACATCGTCGCAATTCCGATCACTGTCGGTATTGCTTTCCTCGTTTGGCGGCAACTAGGACAGATGCTGGTCGAACTAGAACGGGGTGGCTCAGCAGCATTAGATCTTGATTCATTTGAAGGTTGATTTACATAAATCCTTGAAAGCTCTATTCAGCAAGGCTTTTAAGGATTTATGTGTACAATAACTAGTAGGCTTTTGCCAAGGCTAATCAATTAATGGATGCTAAAGAATTTTTGCAAAAATATCGAATGGGGCACAAATCATTTTCTAACGTTGTTCTAGTGGGAGTAGATTTACAAGCGATTGATCTTCACAAGATAGACTTTAGCCACGCCCTCATGAGCAAAGCTAACTTGGCTAACGCTAAACTTTGTCGTGCCAATCTCACTGGTGCAGATCTGAGCTATGCCAATTTGACTAATGCTGATCTACATCGGGCAAATTTGCGCCATGCTAATTTCAAGGGGGCTGATTTACGCAAAGCTGATTTACGTGGGGCAGATTTACGGGGTGCGAATTTGAGTTGGGCAAATTTACAAGAGGCACTTTTTGAGGGTGCTCAAATGGCAAATGCCAATCTATATAACGCAAAAACATAGAAAATGGACGCAAAGCGTCCCTTTTTTCAAAAAGTGTGAGGCGGCGCTATGCGCTGCCTCACACTTTTTGGGTTTTAAGCTTCGCCTGTAATTGATAGCCCTTCTACCCAAATCTGCGGCGCTACGCCTGAAGGTGTAATTTTTACTTCTGGTTCGATATAAACGATCGCCTTCAGCAATTCTAAAATATCGCCTGCTACAGTTGCCGATTCGACACTGATGCGATCGCCTTTATTGACTAGCCAGCCGTCAAAGGGTAAGGAGAATGAACCTTGAGATGCTTGCACACCAGCATGAAGCGCTTGTAAATCGTCGATTAAAATTACATTCTCAGCAGTTGCCAAATCATAAACTGTCTGATTGGAAGCATTCGCCTCGCTACTACGTTCAATATGGAAAAAATTAGGACTAACGGAAACCTTTGCGCCAATACTACCATTGCCTGTGGGCTTGGCATTTAAGCGTTTCGCAGTAACAGAACTGTGTAAGAAATTAGTTAACACTCCGTTCGTAATTAAAGGAGTGCGGCGAGTAGGAGTTCCTTCCCCATCAAATGTTGACGCTCCCACGTTCCCGACATGAAGTTCATCATCGCTAACATTTAAAAGTGGTGAAGCAATTTGTGTACCTATGGATTCTGGATTGGAAAGACTGTTTTTGTCAAGAATGCTCTGAGCATTGAAGAGACTTGAGAAAGCGCTGATTAAGCTCAAAAAGGCTTCAGGAGAGAATGCAACTAAATATTTACCAGATTTAATTTTGTCGTAATTCAAATGGCTAATTGTTTTCTCTGCTGTTTCCTCAACGCAGCCCTTGACATCAAGATCTTCAAAACTACGGCTTACGCGATATGCACCGCCACTGCGAGGTTTTCGACCGTCTTCTTCGGTTTTAGTATAGAGATAAATAGAGCTAAAAGAACTGCTTTCATTCCGCTTTGCGCCAGCGCTGTTCAAATAGAAGCGACTGATATCACGCTGAGATAAGCCGTTGTAGGGAACTCCTGCGATCGCATCATGTTTTGCCAATAAGTCCTTTTCTGCCGCTAAAAGGGTTTCGACTAGCTTTTCGATCACAGTTTGTGGTGAAGTTTGTGATTCGCGAGGTGGGATATCGGCGATCGCTTCGGGACTAAAATCGGGGATATTTTCTTTAGCGCCAAAGAAACTTGCTTCGTGAGCACTTTGGAGTGCGAGTTCTAGTCCAATGCGATCGATATTGGTGGTAGAAGTAACGCCCACAGTACCTTGATCATTCCAAACTCGTACGGTGATGCTAGCACGGTTGGAGGCTGACACCTGTTTAGGTTCGCCGCTATCGACTTCGGCACTGGTTTCATCGACGATCGCGCCATAAATATCAAATTTGTTAATCTTTAGCTTGTTTGCCGTCTCTTTAGCATCGGAGACTAACTTTTCTACACTGAGCGCTGATGACATAAACCTTTTGATCTTTTTAGTTGATTATTTCATTTTAGCAACTATAGCTATAGACACTTATTCCAAAGCACAAAATGGCTTTGCTATTTTGGGGTTAGTGTCACGCATTATTTGCGCCCTTAATGGTTGATAAAAATAAATTTGTAGGGGCTTAGCATTTGCGCCACAATTTTTAGACTCGTCGCAGAAACCCCGATCCGCAAATGCTAAGCCCTTTGTGCTTTTATAGGCAATTTGTCCCTGCGTTGTGAGGTTTAGGGCAAAGCATTCCCAAATGAAGGTAATCTAAAAAGCTATGAATTTCTGTGGGAATGCTTTGCCCATACATGGGGTTCATCTAGAGCGAGAATAATTCATGACACTAACATTTTGAGCATTTAAAACTCAAAAAGAAGATAGGGCAGCGCAAAGCGCTGCCCTATCTTCTTTTTATAGCCCATTACCGATTAGAAAGAATGCAGACCAAAAATAAGGATGATCGAATGGTGCGCCACCTCGGATCATTGATATCTGAGCTAACCGTAATGACTCCGTGGCAGAAACACCCTTTTTAAGACTGGCGTAAAAGGCATCCATTAGCTTCTGCGTTCCACCATCACTAACTGTCCATAGCGACGCAATTACTGCCCTCGCCCCGACATGCTGAAATTGGTAACCCAATCCTAGTACTTCAGTCCCATCACCGTACTTACCGCCGATTCCCGTTTCGCAGGCACTCAAAACGACTAAATCCACACCCTTGAGCACCCAAGTATCGATCTCCTTCAGTGTCAAGCGATCGCTATCTCCAAAAATCAGAAAAGACTCATCTGGTGTACCTGTATTAAATGACCCATGAGTTGCTAAATGGATGATGGTATGGGAATCTGTCCCTGTCTTAGTTGTGGGTTTTGTAAAGCTAGAGTCAACTAACTCCGTCACATTCGGAAATATTTTGACAATGTTTTTGACTTCCTGTTTGGTGGCAGGAATAGCGCCAAAGGAAACAGGCTTGCCTAGAACATTAACATTATGGGCGATTGTCGAAGCACCAGCTAGAACTTTAGGCTGATTGCCCCCACGGCGATTAAAATTTGTCAGTGAACTTGCCGTAATGTTGTTGATGTTATATTTCTCAACTAAAAACTGCTTGCCATCATAGAGTGTTGCGATGGGAATATATCGCAATCGACTATCAGGAGCGTAAATGATGGTCTGCACATTTGCTTGTTGCAATTCAGCTGCGATCGGTTCAATCAGCCACTTATAAAACTGTTGAGAAGTATCTTGGAAATCAAAATTACTGCTATCTTTTAAGTTTGCTCGAAACTTTTCAACAGCAGCACTGACATCTCTTTGTCTGACTGGAACTGATCGATGTATTGGTGGAGCCGAAGGGGTAACTAATACGATCTCCAGTCGGCTTTCGAGTACAAGTGGATAGATAATCGCGGCATTTAACTGCTTGAGTTCTTTCTGTAAACCAACTATAGCCTTGAGATCAACATTTTGCTGCTGGATGTCTCTATTCAACTCCGTTGTTAGCTTCTGGACTTCCGCACTATTCAAAAAAGCATTGAATTGTCGATTTGCTTCTTTCTCTTGATTGACTAGAGCAGTTAATCGTTCCTTTTGTGGAAGAGTTAGCTTTCCTTGGCTCTCCAGTACTTGCAAATCTGAAAGTTCGATATTCAAGGCGATCATTTGCCTCTCTACAGGCTGATACTCAACGCCCTTAGCAGTTTGTTCATTGCCACGTACATTTTTGAGGTAGTCATCCGCTTCCTGCACTTTTAATAGATCGAGCACCTGCTGCGCTTCGATCACCCGATCCTGTTGCAAAAGCAGATCCGCAAGGCGGCGATATACTGGGGCAATCGTGTCAGCATAGAGTTTTTGCTCTTGCCTTGCTAGGGAGTTCAGATCTTTGCGAATCTCTTCATAAATATTGACCGATTGCTTGAGATAGGCGATCGCTAAAACATTTTGCTTCCGTTCTTTGAGAAGTGAGCCAATGTGCTGATAGAGTTTCGCTTCACCTGCGCGATCGCCTGTTTGACGACTGACGGCTAGAGCCTGTTGGTAATAACCTAAAGCTACGTCAAATTGACCTTGACTGTTGTAGAGAAGTCCAATGTTTCCGAGAGTGACACTTTCATTGACACGATCTGCCAACTTCTGACTGATTTCTAGGGATTGTTGATAGCTTTTGAACGCCTCAGCATTAAGTCCACGCTCATTCAAAAGAAATCCAATGTTGTTGTGGATGACTGCTTCACCTGCGGGATTTTTGCCCGATTCCTTGATTATGGCTAGTGCTTGTCGATAATAGTCTAGTGCATTGGCATATTCTTTGTTGTTGCGATAGACCAGTCCCAAATTGTTGATTGTTCGGGCGATCCCAAAGCGATCGCCTAGTTTCTGTTGAATCTTGAGAGCTTCTTGATAGAGTTTGATCGCTCGATCAAATTGCCCTAAATTGCGATAGACGATTCCCATATTGTTGAGAATGCCACTCTCGCCCAATGCATCTTTACTTTCTTTGCTAATTTTTAGGGCGCGTTCATAGGACTCTATTGCCCTCACAAACTGTCCCAAGTCATTGTAAACCGATGCGATACTATTCAAGGATTGGGCTTGTCCCGCGCGATCATTTTGTTCTTCGTTAAGCTTCAAAGCCCGTTGAAAAGTTTGCAGCGCAGAGTTGAGTTCTCCTTTTTTCTGGAGATCATTTCCAGCTTTTTGAAAAACGTCAGCATCAAATGACTTTGCCTTTGAATTGTTTTCTGAACTGTCTTGTAAGCCAATTTGCGCAGTTGCTTCAGATATGAAGCTCAAAGAGGAGAAAGTCCCAGTATAAATACCAATAGCAATGGGGATGAAACTAAGAGAAGCGCAGAAACCTTTGTGTAAAACCTTAAAGATCATATCGCTGTATTTATTCGCAGGTAACTCAATAATGTAGTACATTTATATGAAATTGAGAATTGTTTACAATTTGATAAGTTTTAGCTCTCGTAGGGTGTGTTAGCGTCAGCGTAACGCACCCAATAAACGCAGTTGGTGCGTTACGCTATCGCTAACACACCCTACAGTTGATGGTTCTCCGACAGGCTGCTAGCTACTTACTTATTTGTAAAACTCTGTAATTCAATAAGTTTAAGGATTTTATCGTGTCAATATTCTCCATCTATCGCCGCGTAATCTTGAGATGGATATCACTATTCTGTGTTGGTCTAGTGCTTTCATTTCTCTTTGTTGGTCAAGCTGAGACTCAAACTCAAAATAATTGCATCAAAATCCCCGAAATCTCTTCGGGAAATGCTGAAGCGATCGAAAAAAATAGACGAATTGCCGTGCTAATTCAGGCTGATCGATTGATTCAAAATAACAACCTCGCTGAAGCAATCAAATTACAACAATCTGTGAAGAAGCCGCTCCCGAATGTGGCTGCACCCAATCCACCCACAAGAAATGTGGAGAATCTAGCCAGTGGAGCTAAGGTGTATTGGCAGAATGCGGAAGAAGGACTAGAGAATGGATTGCCAACTAAAGCATTAATTGCTCTAGAGAAGCTATCTGACAATTATCCTGAATTTATTCCTGGGCATATCAAGTTTGCGGAAGCAGCCATACGCTGGAATCAACCAGAAAAGGCAATTCCAACCTTAGATCGTGCCTATGGTATTTATCCAGACCGTGTGGATTTATTAGAGCCACTACTAAAACTACTCATATCCAAAAAGATGGAGGTAGAAGCTTCTATTGCTGCTCGTCAGTTTGCGCTTAACTATCCAGAACATCCCGACGCTCCTAAATATAAGAAGCTGGCTGATGATTACATGAATCAGTTCATCAATGACTTCAAAAATGAGTCATTTGTCACAGCACTTATTTCTGGCGATCGCAAAATTATGGATCAGATTTTTAAAGGAGAGTCAGGATTTGGAGAAGAAAGCGCCAAAGAGATTAAAGAGAATGCAGTATTGGTTACCGATCCCAAGCTGACAGAATATATTAATAATCTTGGGCAGAAGTTGGCTAAGCTATCAGGTCGAGATGACTTTAAATATGAATTCAATGTCTTACAGGATAATTCTCTAAATGCTTTTGCCTTGCCAGGTGGCAAGATCTTTATCAATACAGGTGCGATCGCTGATATGGAATCGGAAGCAGAACTTGCGGGCATTCTCAGTCATGAAATTGCTCATACGGTCTTTTCTCATTCCTATCAAAAAATCATTACCGAAACCAAAGCTAGAGCTTTGAAAAAAGTAGGGTTGATCAATACATTTTTTGAGTATCTCAAACCAGAACTTGCTTTTGGGCGATCGCTGGAACAGCAAGCCGATTTCCTCGGCACTCGCATTCTCTCGTCGGCTGGCTATTCTGCTGATGGACTATACCGTGTATTTGATCGCTGGCGCGGTTATGAGAAAAACAAACAAACAGGTTGGCTAGACAGCCATCCAGCCTCTTCGGAGCGGGTTAGATATTTGCAATCAATTGTCCAAAATCGCAACTACAATCGCTACTCATTGGAGAACATCGAAGCTCTAATTGCGGCGCGTGGGGCATTTTGCAAGTCTGAAGTGAAAGATCAACCTACTACAGAGACTCCAACTACTACAAAGCCCAGTAACAAGCCAACTCTAGGCAAAGTGTCTGTGACCGCTGGGCAAACCAACGACAATGTGAGCATTAACATTGATGGAGGTAAGGTTGAGTCGAGCGGTAGATACATACTGAATGTAGAAATCGTCAACAAGAGCGGTCAGTCTTTTGGATTTGTACCTATATTTGCGAAGACAACTAATGCTGAAGGAAAGACGGTTTCGTCACAATTTATCAGTGCGTCTGGCAAAAACGTTGTGAATGCTGGAGAAACAGCTAAAGGCACTCTCTCTGTGTTCCAACAACCTTGGCGAGATACTGGTGATCAAGGGCTAGTCTGGCAAGTAACAGAAAGTACTGGCGGCGGTCGAGTATTTCGGATTCCATTCTAATTTGCTTAAAGAAAGCCTTGCTTTGCAAGGCTTTCTTTAATTATTTATATGGTCGCTTTGATACTTGAGATCGCCTTTAGAAGATTGATTTTTTCTGCGATCACTTTTAAATTAAAGTTTTGCTGTCAAAAATGGTTGACTTCGATGTTAAGTTCGGAGACGTTATCGACAATCTCAAACGTAAATAATAATTAAGAGATCGCGGCATAATAACTTATTGGAGCAGACAATATTTAGTAGTTCTGGTGTTGAGTTTGGGTTCATGGCTTGCAGTTAAATTAACCCTTAAGACTTCTAGCGATCTAAACCCCTGACAAATCTAATTTCTCTAACAATATTTGGAAGACATGAGTAAAAATAAAAACTCTAAATATTTCCTTTTCATTGGGATTCCTCTTTTTATCAGTTTTCTCCTGCTCTTATTTTTAATACCTAGCTTCAACTCCTATTGCAGCAAGAATAGTGAAAAGTGTTTCAATATGGGGGTTATTTCCGTACCAAATGATACTCCAACTCAATATCTAGCCTCATTTATCGGAGCATTTCTTACGTTTACCACCTTTTATTCATTGGAAGTAATCAAGGAGGGAACTAAGCCAAAGCCGAAGCTGGAAGTAAGTTTCAACGAAAATGATAAAGAAGAATTAATAGTGCGTTCAGCTCCTCACATGATTTTTGTGCCCAGAGAACAGAATAATAATGTCGAAGTCGGTGAGGCATACTACCTAAGAGTTAAGGTTACAAATATAGGTAATAAGATTGCTTCGGGATGTAGTGGTTACTTGAAGACTATCAAGCGGAAGGAAAAAGATGGCTCATTCCAAAAATTAGAAAAATATGATAGTCCAATGCGGTTACTCTGGCCTTATGAACGAAAGGAAGATTACAGATCAAACAGTGTTGAACAAATTCCATCTGGGGCATCGGAATATCTTGATATTTTAGTTTCTTACGATAATTCTTTAAAGTTTGGAAATTTAACAAAAGAGAAAGAGTCTTGGTTCTTGAAATTGAAAACCCAACCTCAACCTAGAAAACACGTTGATTTGCTTAGGATAGACCGTAGGTCGGAGATTCAGTATGAGCTAACTATTGAAGTTTATGCAGATGGATGTGATTCTTCTAGTGTATGCCTTATTCTAAAGCACGAAAGAGGGGCGAATACAATAGATGTTCATTCTAAAAAAAGCCCTAGCACTCCAATGTGCCTTAACCTTTGCGACTTACAAGTTACTCCCTCAAAAAATCTTGAAGGTTATAAAGTTGAAGAACTTTACGATTTGCTATGATTTAAACATGGGATATCACTTTTTTCTTGAGATTTACAAAGAAATTTAGTCTGATTTCCATGTTGAATTACTCATTCTCAAAGAAATCAAACAAACTTAGAGAAGTTACTGCCTGAATTTTAAGCAGGTTATAAAATTTTAAGCTGTCACGCAATTAAATTATTAATAATCATAAGGATGAAGTTAAAAATGTTTATTGTCAACAATAAAGAACTGGAAAAGTTTATTAAGCATAAATATACGCCACAAGATATTCGCTTGCTTTCACATTTTCTCATAGAAAAAGGGACATTCTATTTCTCAGCCTTAGATAACGGTTTGTTCCCAGCCGCCTCCGCAGTGAGCGCAGAAAACACTGGTTATTCTTACGTTTGGGTGCGAGACAACATTTATGTTGCCTATGCTCATTATATTTTGGGGCAAGTTGACATAGCAGTAAAGAATGTCCTTACTTTGATGTCCTATTTTAAGAAACATAAGTTTCGTTTTGAGAGTATTATTGATGGCAGAGCTGATCCAGCCATTGCGATGAATCGTCCGCATATACGCTTTAATGGACAACTTCTCTTAGAAGTTGATGAAAGCTGGGAACATGCTCAGAATGATGCACTAGGTTATTTTTTATGGTTCTACTGTAAATTAGCTAGTGAAGGACATTTCAGCTTACATCAAGATGATATTGAAATGTTAGGACTTTTTCCTCTCTATTTTCAAGCTGTTCAATATTGGAAAGACGAAGACAGTGGACATTGGGAAGAGGGGAGGAAAATAGAGGCTTCTAGCATTGGAGTGGCAGTTGCTGGATTAAGAGCCTTGAAACAACTATTCAGTGATCCCTTGTTTGATTCACATTGTTGCCTAAATAAAGATGAACTTGTAACCCCTCATCTTCTAGATGAATTAATCAGCAACGGCGAGTTCACTCTCAGCGAGATTCTGCCAGCAGAGTGCATTCAATCAAAACCTAAAGAAAGACGATTTGATGGAGCTTTGCTTTTTCTCATTTACCCTCTAAATGTCTTAAATGAGGAAGTTTCTGACAAGATTATTCAAGATATCAAAACTAATTTGCAAGGAGAATATGGAATACCGAGATATTTGGGAGATTCGTTTTGGTGTCGTAATTTCTTTGCTGACTTGCCAGAAAATATACAAACCTCAATATCAACTGAGCGCGAAGCATGGCTAGAGGCTAACAATAAGACAGTCAAACAGGGTGAGGAAGCTCAGTGGTGTATCTTTGATCCAATCATCTCAGTTATCTATGGAGTAAAGTTCCAAAAAAAACGATGTGAGGCTGATCTAGAACAACAAATTTACTATCTAAATCGAGCTTTAGGTCAAGTAACTGGCGAAAACTGTAAAGTTGGAAAGTATAACATTGAGCAGTTTAAATGTCCAGAACTCTACTATATACAGGATGATAAATATATCCCAAATGTTTCGACTCCTTTACTGTGGACTCAAGCTAATTTGATGATTGCGCTAAAGTCAATTGAGCAGAGTTTAATGCTGGTATAAATGCTAGTTTATTCTATTTAGATGCTTAAGATTCTCTTGAACCACAGCAGCCTAACAAGTCGATAAAGCATATGGGTAAGAGACTTTGGTGGAGGTGCAGAGGTTATCTGTCGCCGCTTATCTTAGTTTTTATACCAAGGCTATACGCTCGTTAAAGTTGGGAACTTTTATCCAAGATTGTGCCATGAAAAAAGCTTGATTTCGTTGTTAAACCCCAATAAGTCATTGGCGATTTCTTTCAGGATGTGTTTCACTTCAAAGACAAGTAATTGTGAAGCGATCGCCTAGACCTCACGAATCACAGTAATAGCGATCGCTTAGAAATCACAATGCACAGTGCAATTGCTAATCTTGTAGAGTTAATTAAATCAAACCCATTATCTATTACAAAAAAATGATTTCCATTAAAGAAAATTTTCCTCAAATAACCCCAGAAGAATACTTTGCTTGGGAAGAAAAGCAGCTAGAAAAACACGAACTTATCAACGGTCAAGTTTACGCCATGAGCGGCGGTAGCGTTAATCATAGCCGCATCGCAATTCGATTTACGACTTTGGTAGATACCCACTTAGACGCTAGTAGTTGCATAACAGGTAACTCAGACCTGAGAATTAATATTGTTGGCACAAATAACTACATCTACCCCGATGTCAGCGTTACTTGTGACGATCGCGATAAAACTACAACCCAATACATTACCTACCCATCCCTCATCGTTGAGGTTCTTTCCCCTAGTACCGAATCCTATGACAGAAGTGGCAAATTTAGACTGTACCGCAAAAATCCAAACTTACAAGATTACTTATTAGTCAGTTCCACCAGCATTGAAATGGATTTATACCATAAAAATGACGCTGGCGAATGGCTCATCATTAACTACCAAGAAGGCGACACCGTAGAACTAAAAAGCATTAACTTAAGCTTTCCCATCGAGCAAGTCTATCGCGGTTTAGAATTGAAACCAGAATAATTACTCAAATCAGCAAATAAATTGAGAGTACTAGCGATCGCCTTGAGAAAATAGATTGATAAGGCGATCACCTAGAAATTACGACTCACAGTAATTGCGATCGCAAAGTTAAAGAATTGGTATGCGATCGTCAATAACACATTAGTTGGAGCGGACAAAAGCGTAGTCTTCTAGTTAAGAGTAAAACTTTTGCCACTCAACTAAGCCGCTAATCTGCAAGTTCTGAGAGTGGGCAGTGACAATGTATACTTGGGGAATCACTCACAAAGTAAAGTGGCTTTCATCTCTGAGTAAAGAATAATTAGATAATTGTTGATTGAGTTCACACTAATATGGTCAATCGCATAGAAATAGTTAAAGGAGACATCACAAAACTTCAAATTGATGCAGTTGTTAATGCTGCTAATAGCTCTCTTCTTGGAGGTGGTGGAGTGGATGGGGCTATCCATAGAGCGGCTGGTTCTGAGCTTGCTCAAGAATGTCGTTTGCTGGGTGGTTGCAAAACTGGTCAAGCCAAGATAACTCGTGGATACAATCTACCTGCTAAGTGGATTATTCATACGGTTGGTCCAGTTTGGAGAGGCGGGCTTAATGGCGAGCCTGAGCTATTGGTCTCATGTTATAAAAACTCTCTTAAATTAGCAGTAAAAAATGAAATTAAAACTATAGCCTTTCCTGCAATAAGTTGTGGTGTCTATGGTTATCCTGTAGAAAAAGCAGCTCACGTAGCTATTACAGAAATAATACAATTCCTAGCAAGCGACAATACAATCGAAAAGATATTATTTACTTGTTTTTCCGAGGATATTTACCGAGCGTATTTGCAGGCATTAGCGCAAGCAGCATAACTATCTCACTACACCAAAACTGATAACAAGCATGTCAGTTTGTTGTCAGTTTTTTGGTGTCGGGTGCGCGAACGTTATATCAACACGATAAGCTCGACAAAGTTATCTGTTTTCAGTCACAACTAAGCACTCAAAGATAACTGACTTCGTTGATTAGTTCTGAGAAGTTATTAGCGATACTGTGATGGTTTATGCCTATGCAAAGACAAATAAGAATTAAACAATCGCCTAGAAATCACAACTCACAGTAATAGCGATCGCCATGTAAAATAAATCCTCTAGGGTTGTGCTATATATTGTTCAGGAAGTTTTTACTAGGATAGTTTCCAAGATTGCCTTAACTTTTATGTCATTTTGCCAACGCTTCTATCCCAAATTATTCTCAATAGTAGTAGTAACGCTAGTAATCCTACTACTGAAACAACCAGTTGGCATGGCTCAATCCACTAATGATTTGGTTAATCCACAACAAAAGGATAGCAAACAGCAGTGGATTTACGATCGCGCTGATTTGTTGGATTGGCAAACGGAGTTTAGTCTTAACCTTCGCATCAACAAACTAGTTGGCAGAACCAGTGCTGAATTAGCGATCGCTACCATCCCAAAAGTCGAAACAGAGCAATCCCCTCGTGCTTTTGCCATAAAGCAATTTAACGCTTTGGGCATTGGCAAGAGAGAAACTAATAATGGTGTGTTGTTATTGGTCAGCAAAAATGATCGGCGCATTGAAATTATTACTGGCAAGGGATTAGGTGAAGTATTGCCCGATGCGGAAGTCAGTGATTTGATTCAGCAAAAGATTGTGCCATCATTTCAGCAGCAGCAATATGCTACGGGAATTATTCAGGGTGTAAATGCGATCGCCCAACGCCTAGAATCGCGACTTCCTAGTACAATTCTCCCAAGCTGGATGCCGATGATCTGCGTGTGGATTCCTTGGCTAATTGCGATCGCTGGTGCAGGCTGGGCAATTTTCAGTACAGTTCAAGTGATGGTGTTAAGTTTTACTCCAATCCAAATACTCATCTCCACGCAAGGATTTAATACCAATGCCTTCTCCTCTTCTCAGCTATTAGCCTCCTATTCATTTACTGACTTACTCGCTAAAGTTTGCCTACATAAAAGCGCTCGCACTGACGAGAAAATCCCTAGCTTAGCCATCAATATCTTGGCGGGTGGATGGATATTAGGAATTGGATTGATATATGGATTTTGGCAATTTATCTTGATGCATCCTGAAGCAGAATTTTGGCAAAGCGATCGCACTACTTGGCTAGTCTTCGGAATGGCTGGCAGTATTGGGTGGATTTGGGGGCTGTTGATAAGTTGGATTGTTTCCCGTGATTTGCCTTGGCTCTCGGTTGCGATATCGCTTTTGGCAGCAGGATTGCTGGCACTGTTGAGTGGATTTTTTGGCTTTCTCATGACGACAGCTTGGAGTGGAAATGGAATCACAGTAATGTTGATTGTCGCGATTGTAGTTGCATCTGCTTGGGCAATTTTGGTAAATCCTTATCTAAGTTTCAAACGCCAATGTGATTACCGCAGCGATCGTACAGGACAGCCACCAAAAGAACTGACAGAACAAGAGATAGAAAATGTACTAACTCCAAGGGAAATATCAGCGCGATCACTAGGAAAATTAGAATTTCGGGGATGGAGAGAAGCTGAGCTTACTTTGCCAATAACGCGAGAACAGGTTTATCTAGTTCAACGCATTGATAGTAGTGCGAGTGTTTGCGCCCATTGTAAATCCTATGCGGTTGATGTTTCCGAGCAAACTGTCGAGAGAGCGATCGAATCACCTAAGAATAACAAAAATAGCAAAAAGAGCGATCGCCAACCAGAAGAAAAGATTACCTCTGTCCGCTTAGTGAAGCAAACAGTTTATAGCTGTCATTTTTGCGGCTGCGTCTTTGCTTACGATCAACGAGAACCCGCAATTGTAGCTAGCAGTGATTCGAGCGACTACAGTTCCAGTGATTCAAGCTATAGCAGTACTAGTAGTGATTCCAGTAGCTATGACAGCTCCTATAGTAGCGATTATGGTAGTTCATCTAGTGATTTTGGTGGCGGTAGTAGTGATGGTGGTGGCGCAGGGAGTGATTGGTAGAGGAACATTATCCATCAAACGACCATCGCCATAGAATGCGAGAATTCGCGGCAATAATACGCGGATAGTTGGGGTTCTCACTATAGGTATTCCCAAGTCTTCTGGGCAGTTTGACCGTAACATAACGCGGCAGATGGGAAACCGCTGTTGTGCGAAGCCAAGCTTCTAAATTTGCGATCGCATCTAATTCAGTCAGGGGAACTTGAAAATGCTGGTTAATTAGTGCGGCAACTTCCTGAACATTGTTTGCTGATGAAGCCTCGACATCATGGCGAAACAGCAGTCGAGAGAATTCTTGCCGCAGGCGATCGGGATCGGAATTTGAGTCAAGATAGTTTCTCAGAGACTCCAACCCTTCTCCTGTGGCTTCAAAGTAAATATAATCACCATCAAATAGATCCCAAGAAATCTCTCCTAACTCTCCTGCCATAATTGCCGTCAAGAGCATGGCATCGAGCGATTGCTGATCGAAATTGGGTGTGTGGTAGCTACGATCCAAGCAAAACAGACCATCACAAAAAACTATCCATCCCGTGCGGATATCACCTGATTTAGCCACATAGCTATAATCTTGGTCAGGGCAGTATACCTGAGGCAATCGCCCTTGATGCTGAGTTTGCAAATCCTCAACACATTGATAAAATTCGCTTGCGGATAATTCAGTGATTGCTAAATCCTCAAAATAAATTCTTAGCTCATTAGCGATCGCATATTGATTGTTGTACAAGCATGGATAGAAATTATTTTGAGGTAATCGCGTGGTGATGATATCTGCAAACCACTCTTTTAGCTTAGCAGATGTTCTGTCCACAAAGATCTTTAAATAGATGGGACCGAGACTTGAATGTTCTCGCCACATCCAGTCCCAATCACGTTGAGATGGAGATGCTTGGACAAGATTGGTTAGTGGCTGGAGAATCATATCTTGCCCTAACTGCCATGTTTGCAATGAACCCAAAGCTGTGCGATCGCTAACAATCGGAGAGATTTTTCTAGGTTTAATTAAAATTGGCTTTTGAGCATCAAGAAGAGTGTCATCTTCAGTATCTAGCTTTGAGGTCAGTGCTAAATAGAATCTGTATTCTCCACTCTCCCAATCTTCACTCCATCTTACTGTGTCCCACGTCGCAATCAGGATGCGATCTTCTGCGGGAGAAAGCGATCGCCTAAATCGCATAAAGGGAGCGCTGACAGACAACAAAATCCATGTCTGCCAACAGGCGACTGGCTTATTCCACTTTTGTTCAAGATGCATGTCCCAATATTCTCCATAGGTCAAGCCCCAGCCAAACTCCTCCTCTGGCTCGTGGTAATCTTCATCATAGTTGGCATCGACCTCAAAACTGACTGCGCCATGTTCATGGACTCGGCGAATGATTTCTGCTTTCTGTGCAAAGTCTTGCCAAAATGGAATCTTTTCAGGGGCGACAAATCGAAACAAACCTTCGCCTGTATTAATTTCTCCAGTTTCCAAAATTCGGATATATTCATTCATTGTTGTGCAGGTTAACTGAAGTAAGTATCCAAAAAATCTTTGCTCGCGAAGAAGTATAATTATAAAGCGATCGCTCCATAAATCAAGACTTGCAGTAATAGCGATCGCCTTTAGGAGATAGATTGTTAATGCGATCTCGACTAAATTATCTATCTGCTCTGCTAAACATTAAATGCTAAGATATTTGTGTGTTTAAGTCCATGCTAGTCATTTAAACAAGGCAGTAGGTAAGGTAAATGAAACCATTGAAGTTTTTGAAACTAGGAAGAAAACATAGAAAGATTCTTTTCCTAGTTGTGCTTTTTTTCTTCCTAGCTCTTAATGTTTTGTCTTACTTTGGCGCTTATGCTCTGACACACTATAGTTCTCCTGGTCGTTTTGGTATAGGAATTCCTAAATCTACTAACTCAAAACTCCCCAGTGATATTGGGCTTGAATATGTCACACAACGTATTCCTATCAATCAAACTGAGTGGCTAGAGACTTGGTTTATTCCCACTCAACTGCCTGTATCTAATGGTACTGTCCTGCTATTTCCTGGTAATGCAGGAAGTAAAGATAAACAACTTCTAGCTCCAGCCAAGGAGTTTCATCGTTTGGGCTACGCCGCTATGCTTATTGATTTCCGAGGTCTAGGAGGTTCTAGCGGAAATACGACAACTTTGGGTGTACGGGAAGCTAAAGATGTTGCTCTATCTCTGAGTCATGCTCAACGTTCAAATTTTCAGCGTCCATTTATCCTCTATGGTGTGTCAATGGGAAGTGCGGCGATCCTTAAAGCCGTTGCCGATGAAAAAATTAATCCTGATGTTGTAATTCTTGAACTTCCTTTTGCACGACTTTTAGATGCTGTCAGAAGTCGATTGAGTGCAAGCTGGATTCCAACATTTCCGTTCGCTGAGATGGTTGTCTTTTGGGGAAGTATTCAGCATGGAATCAATGGTTTTACGCATAATCCAGTAACTTATGCCAAACAAGTTCGATGTCCTGCTTTGTTATTGCATGGCAAACTTGATAAATGGACTAATTTAGCAGAGATCGATCAGATATTTCAGAATTTACACGGTTTTAAGGAACTAAGCATTTTCCCCAACGCCGATCATAGCTTGCTCGTTACGGTTGATAAAGAACGCTGGCAACGAAGTGTCGAGCAATTTTTAAAGGAAAAAAAGTGATAAAAATCATGTTTGAAGATGTCTAACGCTATAATAAATTCGCTGTCATTAAAGCAATGCACAAAAGCAATGCACATACGATTTATTTGCCTATGGAGTCTTCAAACTTTGAAAGCATCTAACTGTAACAATCAAGAATACACATAAGGGTAGCAAATATGATTACTCAAACAATGGTGCAACCTTCTTTCTGGATAGAGGTTGGCATTCAAATCCAAAAGGTAAGAGGGCTTAACCTTTTTAAGTTCAATGATGATCTCCAATCGCGCCTCGAAATCCTTATTGAGCGAAAAAAAATAACATCCTCACTGTAGAAGAAAGTGCTGAGCTTGCTGGCATCACTGAACTTGATCGTATTTTCACACTTATGAATGCTCGGATTATTGCCGAGTCATGACTATCAGTTTCGCTAGTCGTCAACGCATCCGCGATCGAGCTAATTTTCTGTGTGAGTACTGCCATTCTTTTGAAGAAGCTAGTAGCTCACTATTTACACTCGATCATCTTATTCCACAATCCCTTGGTGGAAACGATACTGAAGATAATCTTGCTCTTGCGTGTCATCGCTGTAATGGTCGTCGTTACAACTTCACAGAGGGTATTGACCCTGAAACCCAAACAATTGTCTCAATCTTCAACCCTAGACAAAACAAGTGGTATGAACATTTCGTTTGGTCTGACAATGGACAAAAAATTCTCGGCATTACAGCCTGGGACGCGCCACGATTGAACGTCTCGATATGAACGATGAGCGTCATGATGATGGTGCTATTCAGCGTGCGCGTCGTTTCTGGATTCGTGGCGGCTGGCATCCACCTGCCCATGATCCTCAACAGTAACCTATTGAGAAAGTTGAAGCGATCGCCTAAAAATCACGACTCATGGTAACAGCGATCGCCTTGAGGAGATAGATTGCTGATGCGATCGCCTAACTCCTTAAATCGCCAATATAAGCCCCAATTTGTTTAAGTCCCTGCAAAACTTGAACACGCTCTGTAATATTTTCGAGCAATCGATAAGTAGGCGATCGCGAATATTGAGGAGCATTTTGGTGGCGATCGCATTTCAAAAACAATACTTCTCTTCCATTTGTAACCATTCCATAGCAGCTTGATTGTAAGTTGGGAGCGCTCAACAAATAAGTAAGTGCTTGAGGAATTCCTGCGGTAACATCTAGCTTTGCAGGTTTTGATTCGATTACCAAAATCCAAAAACTATCTTGGATTACCAAAATATCAATTCGACCTTGAACCGCCATAGCATTAGCTTCGTCAGCAACTTCGATACTAGTACTTACTTCTGCTTTTACCAAAAAAGGAAATTGATAGAAACCCGCTAAATCTAGCAATGGCGATACCACGACAAGCTTAACAATCCCTTCGAGGGGCGGTTCCTCTTGACTGAGATAGGTGTAGTTGCGAGTGAGGCGATCAAGTCCTTGTAGTTCCGCTTCGGTTAGATTCGGTGCATCATTTAACCATTCATCAAAAAAGCGATCGCTAGAATTGAGACTCAAGCCAAAGGTTTGACGGAGATTGCTAAGAGTAAGGCTATTAGCATTTGTAATCACGGTTAAATCCTTTTAATAATCACAGACATTTCAGGAGTCTAGAGATGGGAGCTAAGTGCTGAGATATTTAATGCATAACTAAATATTACGACAACATCAGCGATCGTATAGAACTAAAGAATCACAGAACTGTTTCTAGAAATTGCATTGTGGAATTGGGACATGGAGAAGATTGCTAGCAATCTTGATCGCATTGTGAGTGATTTCTTCATTTTTGGTTTTAGGTAGACTGATGTTTTTGTTACAAAAAAATGTTAATCTTAATAAAAAGTTAAGTTTTGTTGCTACCCTAAATCTATGCTTCGTCTCGAACACATCCAAAAAATTTATCCTACTGGTGAAGTCCTCAAAGACGTTAACTGGGAAGTCAAAACAGGCGATCGCATTGGTTTAGTCGGCGTAAACGGCGCAGGGAAATCAACACAGCTAAAGATTATTGCAGGGGAAATCGAACCCACCTCAGGACAGGTTGTCCGTCCTACTAGTCTCAAAATTGCCTATCTCAGTCAAGAATTTGATATCGAAGAGAGCCGCACAGTTAAACAAGAGATGTGGCAAGCGTTTCAAGAAGTGCGCGAAATTCAAAAACAATTAGCAGTAGTCCATCATCATTTAGAAAATTTAAAAGATGGTGAGGACTATGAACCGATTCTCAAAAAGATGGATCGCCTCCAGCGCCAGTTTGAAGACCACAATGGCTATGAGCTGGAAAGTCGCATCGATAAACTATTGCCAGAGCTAGGATTTAAGGCTGACGATGGCGATCGCTTTGTCAGCGAATATAGCGGCGGTTGGCAGATGCGCATGGGCTTAGGCAAAATTTTGCTGCAATCACCAGATTTGTTATTGCTGGATGAACCGACGAACCATTTAGATTTGGAAACGATCGAATGGTTAGAGAAATATTTGCGATCGCTTAGTACGCCAATGGTGATCGTCTCCCATGACCGTGAATTCTTGGATCGCCTCTGTACCTCGATCGTCGAAACCGAGCGTGGTGTATCTACAACTTATTTGGGTAATTACTCATCTTATCTGGCTCAAAAAGCGGAAGCCAAAGCTGCGCAGGGAGCAGCATTTGAACGTCAGCAAAAATATATCGAGAAACAACAGGTTTTCGTAGATCGCTTCCGTGCTAGTGCTACTCGTAGTACCCAAGCCAAAAGCCGTGAAAAACAACTGGACAAAATCGATCGCATCGAAGCACCTGATAGCGATGTCAGGACTTTAAAATTTCATTTTCCACCAGCATCTCGGAGCGGACGTGTTAGCGTTGAGATTAAAGAGCTAACCCATGCCTATGGCGACCAAATCCTATTTTTAGGTGCAAATCTGGAAATCGAAAGAGGCGATCGCGTTGCCTTTCTGGGGCCCAACGGTGCAGGAAAATCAACCTTATTAAAAATGGTTGTTGGCAAAGAAGCCTATAACGAAGGTGAAATTGTCCTCGGTCATAACGTGCTAATTGGGTACTTTGAGCAAAACCAAGCTGAAGCGCTTGATCTTCACAAAAACGTTTTTGATACGATCCATGATGATTTCCCGAAGATGACCCATGAAGAAGTACGGGGTGTCCTTGGTAAGTTCTTGTTTAGTGGAGACACCGTATTTAAGCAAGTACGCGATCTTAGTGGCGGCGAAAAAGCAAGACTAGCCCTCGCCAAGATGTTGCTCACACCAGTGAATTTCCTCATCCTCGATGAGCCGACAAACCACCTTGATATCCCCGCTAAGGAGATGCTAGAGGCCGCTTTACGTGAATACGAAGGTACGGTGGCAGTGATCTCTCATGATCGCTATTTCATCTCGCAAGTCGCCAATAAAATTGTGGAAATTCGTGATGGCGATCTCTGTGTCTATGCTGGCGAATATTCCTACTATCAAGAAAAAAGAGAAGAGGAAACCAGAGAGGCTAAATATAAAGCGGAAATGGCGGCAAAAGCTGCAAAAGATACGCTAAGAAAGGAAAAAGAAAAAGCCAAACAAACGGAAAAGCGCCAAGAGAAACAACAACAAAAGGTTAAATCAAAGTAATATGCAATCATTGCTAATGCTTTCATAAAAACCGAATTGGGATCAGAAAATTCCAGTTTGGTTGTAACCTACGCCCTAATGATTAGTGGTGAGTGGCAAAGCCGCTCACCACTAATCATTCACTGGGAAGTTCTTCGGTGGGTAAATGAAAGAGCCGCATACGTTCTTTTTGATATAAGCATATTATTTTTATGTTGAATCACATTGCTAAGCAACGCAATTTGATAGAACGTTATTCCCAAGGAGAAAGGAACTTTGAGGGATGGGATTTGAAGGGCGTAGATTTGAGTAAAGTGGATCTCAGTCATGCGATCTTACGCAACACGAACCTAGCTTTTGCGAATTTATGGGAGGCAACTCTCTGTAACACCGATCTATCAGGTGCAAATTTATCCGATGCCGACCTATGTGGGGCATTGCTATTAGACTCAAATCTTAGCAATGCCAATATTAACCGAACTAACTTCAGTTATGCAGGGTTGAGTGGGGTAAGGTTTACAAATGTAAACTTTAACAGTGCTAACTTTCGACTAGCGATATTGAATTGTACAAATTTACGGGGAATGGATTTTCAAGGTGCAAATTTACAAAAGGCTTATTTACTAGAAGCTAATCTTTCTAATGCAGATTTGAGTCATGCTAACTTGCAACATGCTTTTTTGTTTCGGGCAAATTTAAGTCGATCTAATTTACAAAATGCTGATCTCAGTGAAGCTGATCTCAGTGAAGCTAGTTTACATGGGGCAAATTTAAAAGGAGCAAATTTGAGTGAAGTAGATTTACGTGAGGCAGATCTTGATCGTATAGATTTCAGCGAGCTTAATCTCCGTCTAGCCAATTTAAGCGGATTAAATTTGAGTAGTGTCAATTTTATCGGCAGCAATTTAAGCAAAGTCATCTTGCGCAATGCCATTTTGCACGGGGCTTGTTTTAACGGTGCGAATTTATGGAATGCTGATTTAACTAATGCTGATTTAACTAATGCTGATTTGACAGGAGCAGATTTACGGGGTGTAAACTTTAATGGCGCTAATTTAAAATATGCGATGTTAGATGTGGGATGGATGAATGAGGCAAGTATTTGCGAAACGATATTGCCGTCAGGTAATATCTCTTATCGAAGTTGTCTCTCGTAAGATTTAGGAATCCTACAATGCTTTGTGCCCAAACCCAAATTTCAGGAAGAAAAAACTTAATGGGGTTGGTTTTCAATCCTCGAAAGTGTAATCTCACTTTCGAGGATTGGTATAGCAAGAGTTATATTAGTCAAAATGAAAGACTTGTTTATTTTTAAGGATGAAAAATTATGGCGAATGGCGCTGACCCATCGCTCCTATGTTCATGAAAATCCTTGGGCAGGGGAAGATAATGAGCGTTTAGAATTTTTAGGCGATGCTATTTTAAACTTTTTGAGTGGTTCCTATCTCTATCGTCAGCATTCAGATCTTGGTGAAGATGAACTTACTCGCCGTCGAGCAGCTCTAGTTGATGAAAAACAGCTGGCAAATTTTGCGATCGCCTTAGAACTAGATACGCAAATTCTATTAGGTAAAGGCGCTTTGCGCGATGGCGGTAATAAAAGCGACAACCTTTTAAGCTGCGTATTTGAAGCGATGATTGGAGCTTTTTATCTAGATTGTAATTGTGATGTGGAGGCAGTTCGTCCTGTGGTTGAGGCATTGTTTGACTCAGTACCACCAGAATTAGTAAATACTCGCGCTGATCTTGATGCTAAAAATCGTTTACAGGAATGGGTGCAGTCTTATATTGGTCATATCTTGCCAAGATATGTCACCGAAAAAGTAGGTGGAACCGATCATACGCCCGAATTTGCGTCTAAAGTATATGTTGGTGATCGCCTATATGGTCAGAGTATGCGAAATTTTTCTAGCAAAAAGGAAGCAGAACGAGCAGCCGCACTAGATGCCTTAGAACAAATAGAAAGAATGTTATAAGTTTTCAAATTTTTGCTCAAGTACCTCAGATTAAAACCCAAAAGCATACGCCGCTCCTTGCTCTGACGGCACATGCTCTGGCTTAGATACTTAGCCTGAATTTCAAAACCAAGGATGAAATATATGACTGAAGATTGGTTAATGATTGGTAAAATTGTTTCACCGCAAGGGCTAAAAGGCGAAGTGAGAATATTGTCTTATTCGGATTTTCCTGAACGCTTTGAGACTGCTGGCAAACGTTGGATTGCGGCTTCGGAGAAAGATGAGCCACAAGAGATCATGATGCTATCGGGGCGAGAAATTGCTGGTAAAAAGAATCTATTTGTGGTGCGCCTTGAAGGAATTAATGATTGCGATCGCGCTGAATCGCTGCGTAATTATGTAATGTTTATCCCCACAAGCGATCGCCCCTCTCTAGGACATAACGAGTATATGATTGCAGATTTGGTAGGTTGCAATGTTTATCATCAACCAACGGGAAAGCTATTGGGTGAAGTGATCAGTATCATCGCCGCAGGAAATGATCTATTAGAAGTTCGCAATCTCGAAAATAATGAAATAGAGCTTATTCCTTTTGTAGAAGAGATCGCGCCTTTTGTGGATATTCACCAAAAAAGAATTGAAGTAATTCCCCCACGCGGACTTATCGATAAATGGCTAGAAGCTTAACCCTTCCTTTAGGCTTACTCACAAAAAATCTATATAGTAATTCGACGGAACTTTTCGATCAAACCCGAACCAATACATTTTTTAAAAGTGTTGCTTAGCAACACTTTTAAAAAATGTAGCTGTAATTCATTTGTGAGATTATATAGCTATAATTTGATTTTTAGGACTTACGCAAATCAACCAAGAACTAAAGTTCTTGGCTCAAAGCTCAAGTCAGTTAAAACTGACTAAAGAAAGCCTCAAACCAACCTGTTTCAATAGGTTTAAGCTTTTAGCCCGCAATTTATTGCAGGGCAGATGCGTAAGTCCTATAGCTATAATTTGGTTTTATGTACTAAGCGAAATTTACATCTGCCACCAAAGTACAAATGTGTTGTCACACATTTGTACTTTGGTGGCAGATGTTATGGTGTGACGATTCTGCAAGGTTTTGCTTGGCTGAACCTTGTAGTGAAGATGCGAGAGAGATTTTTGCAGTTTGTGCTTTCGCCTAACCTAAACGGATTATACCAATTCACAAAAGTGTTGCCACACTTTCGTGAATTAAAAAACAAACCCAGTAAGGGTTTTAAAAACACAAAATGGCGTAGCCATTTTGTGTTTTGGTATTAATCTAGCAACTCAACAGCAACTATTCAAAAAATATGACGAATCAGCCTTTAGAGCAACTTTTTTATTCCAGTCTAGTTACAGAACATATTGTTCCTCAAGGTCGAGACTTTCCTTTTAAACGATGGCACAATCATTTAGTAGAAACCTCAAAGAAATATAATGGGTTCCTCCGTTGTGATCTATGCCCTCCACTCATATGTAAAGACCGAGTTGTGAAATGGTACTACATTATTCATTTCGATTCGCCAGAGCATCTTAATCAATGGATGGAGTCTAGCGATCGCAAACAGTTATTAGAATCAGGACAAGAAATATTTTCCGCTTATCGATTTAAGTCTTTTACTACAGGATTAGAGGGTTGGTTTTCAGCTCTAGCTGGTAATTCAGAATATAAAGGGCTTGGTCCACCGAGATGGAAACAAATCCTCGCAGTGGTTTTAGCGCTTTATCCTGTAGTGATGATGCAGGCGATCGCATTTTCTGTATTTGGAATTATGCAATCATGGTCACTAGCTAGCTCAATGATTGTGAATAATCTAATTACTTCAACAATCCTGAGCTTATTCGTAATGCCTTTTGTCTCAAAACGTTTAAGTTTTTGGCTCCAACCTGCCTATTTCCCAGTATCTACTAAAACAAATTTAATTGGGGCTTCTTTGGTAACAGTCAGTTTGGCGCTAATGGTGAGCATATTCAATGGAGCTTTAGGCCTGATTAAGCAATAAAAAATCCTCGCTTAGCGAGGATTTTTTATTGTGGAATACCAAAAATACCAATTTTTAAAAATGTTATAGCGTTTTGCAAATGAGTGGGTACTCATTTTTGGGCTTATTCTTTATGGTTTGGTTTTAGCCTCGATCGCTTCCAATCGACTCTTCAGATCCTGATTGTCTTTGCGAACTTGATCAAGCTCTTCACGTAGTTGCTTCAGCCCTGCATCCTTACCAATTGCTCTCTGTACACGCTGAACCGCTTCATCGGCGGCACGGCGCACTCGCCCATCAGGAGTCGAGTCAGACAGCGATCGCAATATGCCAATGGCAGCAGCACTATCAACTTGCCCAAGTGCCCCAACCGAAGCCATTTGCGTCAAGAAAAATGTTTCTTGAGCAATTACCTTCAAGCGATTGAGAATCTGTTCCGTTTTAGGTTTTGATTGCGATTTACCCATCGCACCTAAGGCTCTGATGGAAGCTAAGCGCAATGGCTGTGGTACATCAGGTTCCGTATATTTGATGACAGTTTCCAAAGCTTCATCAGAATCCTTGATTTTAGATAGACCTGCGATCGCGCCAGATCGTACTACTTCATTCCAACCTGCTCTCTCTTTGAGAACTGTCTGTAATAGCTTCACCACCTTGGATGGTTCACGCTCTGTGCTCAAAGCAGCCGCCAATTCACCAGTTAGCCTTGCTGCGGTTGCTTCCACATTGTAGCTAGGATCGCCTTTTTTGATGAATGGTTTAATCAAATCTAAACTCTTCTGCACCTTGTTTTGTGCCAAACCACTGATTACAGCCATTCTCACCTTTGCATCTGCATCTTCTAAGCCTTTTGCCAAAGCTTCAAAAGCTTGATCGAGCTTAATCGAGGCAAGATTTTCGGCAATCTCCACGCGCACGCCCCAGAATTTTTCATCTAAGAGAGCTTGTCCAAGAGCTTTTACCGATTCTAAACCACCTTTTTTCGCCAAGGCTTCTGCACATTGGATTCTAGCGATTGGATCGGGATTTGACTGCAAGCCAGCTTTTAGTTCAGCGACACCATATTCAAGACTGACTTGTTTGAGATAGTTGTTGCCGCGATCAAAACTGATGTACTTGGGTTTTTTGGACAATGGGAAGTAAAAAGCTTGTTCTTTCTCAAATACGCGCACTGTGAAAACTTGGCTGTCTGAAACTTCTTCAAAACCAAAGCCAATGGGAATCTTCAAATCAAAGAGTTCATCTTGGGTTTGGGAAACCGTGACCTTCGCCAAGTTATTATCACTATCCCAGCTATAACCAATCTTATATTCTGGATGTCCACCACGGAATACATATTGATCGAAGAGAAACATACAGTTTTTACCCGTTGCTTCTTCGATCGCTCTTAGCAGATCAATTGTCTCAACGGTCTTGTGGGCATTAGTCCGCACAAAATGATGAATCGCTTTCCAAAACAAATCATCACCTAGCTCGGTACGAAGCATATGATAAACACAGCCACCCTTCTCGTAAATATGGCGATCGTATAGCTCGATCGCCTCACGATAGACATGGGTCACCATCGGGCGGCGATAGCGATCTTTATCTTCGGAAATATACCGCCGCGCTTCACCTAGCAAATAATAGGCAGCTTCCTCAGCTCCATATTCATGGTCTGTCCATAGCACTTCTGCATAGGTGGCTGCACCTTCCTTTACCCATGCATGTGACCAATGCTTGATCACCAACAAATCACCGAACCATTGATGCGCTAATTCGTGGGCAACTAAACTTTCGCTAGAGCGATTATCAAGTGCAGCTCTACTATCCAATACACAGCGATCGGTTAACAGAGTAGTGGAAGTGTTTTCCATGCCGCCAAAGATGAAATCAGCGACGCAAACCTGTGCATATTTAGGAAATGCATAGTCATAGCCATATTTCTCGCTAAAGAACTCAATCATCTGTGGGGTTTTACCCATCGTCAAGATCGCTTCTTCGGCAGTACGAGACTTATCGACATAGTAAGTTACAGGCTTGCCTTTCCATTCATCCTTAACTTCGACAAAATCACCGATCGCAAGAGTCATCAGATAGCTAGGATGAACTTCTTTTTGTGACCAATGATAAATCTTCTCTTTTTTCTGTTCCTTAACCTCGATTAATTCTCCATTGGAAATCACCATCAAGTCTTTAGGAACCTTAATCCGAATCTCCGAAGTCGCCAGTTGTCCAGGATAATCAAAACAAGGGAACCAATAGCGCGAGTCCTCATCTTCACCCTGTGTCCAGACTTGGGTTGGTTTATTTGGTTGTGCTTCGGTGGGCTGCACAAAGTAAATCCCACGCTGTGGTTGCTCGGCAGCATAGGCGATCGCAATTTCAATCGGCACACCTGCTTGCGTTGGCTGATTGAGATAAATCTTCAGGAATTCACCGTCATAATCAAATTTGCACTTAGATTTATCTGGATCAGGCTTAGCTTCTATTTGATCAGTAATCGACACATTGTCAATTCGCAAACTGACTGCATCCAAGGTCGCTTCCATGATGCCATCGCGCACAGGTCGCAGACGAATCTTGCAAGTACCTGCGATCGCTTTTTGAGGAATATCAAGCACTAAATCTAGAGCAATATGCTCAACTTGTCCTGGGCGATCGGGATTGTAATGTGGCTTTGCTCCTGGCATGTGGAAAGATTTATGTTTTTTCGATTTGTCCCCATCTCCATCCCAGAAGCCCAATTCTGAGCCTAATTCCAAATAGTTATCCCAAGATTTGCGTGTCATATAACTTGATCTCTAATACGTGCCTTGATTTCACCATAATATAGCAATCTCAAAAGAGTTGGGAGAATAATAGCTTAATGGGAGATGGCTATATTTCCAAAATTTTCTAAAACTGGATTAATGTGATGGCTTAAGTTATGTAAATCAATTTCTTGTTTCATGTATTTCAAAATAGTAGAAGCCACAAAATAAGCTAAATTCACTGGTACAGAATTACCAATCATTTGTTCTAGATTTGTTTTAGTTCCAAAAAACTTAAATGATTCTGGGAATGTTTGAAGATAACTACGTTCAATAGTTGATAAAGGTCTAATTGTGGAAATATCAATATCCTGTGGATCGCCACTATGCAATTTATAATTTGCAGGTATTGGACGATTAACACCTCTGATAGTTGGACTTGGCTCGTCAATCGAAAAAATTCCCCTTCGAGCATAGCTTCTAGGATGTCGATAGTAGTATTGTAGCTTCAACTTATCGCCAAGATAATCTCTAATTGTCATCGGTTTATTTGCTAAATCAATCTTAAATAAATCTACTAAAGCATTTTGTTTACCACCAAATTCACCAATCAAGAAAAAACGAGATCGCGATTGTGGTACATGACATAGAGATGCATCTAAAACAACACTAGATAAACCATAGCCACATCTTCTTAACTGGTCAGATATTTGCGGAAGAATAGGACTTTTAGTGATTCTCTGAACATTTTCCATCACAAACCATTTAGGTTTGATTTCACAGACAATATTTGCAAAGTTGTAAGTTAGATTTGCGCGATCACCATTTACATCGCGTTTTCCAGCACTCGAAAAATCTTGACATGGCGACCCTCCAATGATCATCTCTGGTGCAAATTTACGAATTATTTTAATCGAGGTAACTTCCTCAGATAAATCTTGTTGAATAACTGGGTGATTAAAGTTTTCCCTGTAAATATCCAGCGCAATATCCCAGTTGTCAATAGCCGCTAAAATATCAACCCCCGCTTTCTGAAAGCCAAGAGATAGACCACCGCAACCACTAAACAAATCAATAGTAGTAATCATGAGAATAACTCTGGCGAATTGAAAATAATTGCATCAAATCTACGTTCTGGACTAAGTAGATTTTGACCACCACCCAAAATAATATTTTTAATTTCGTCTTTTCTAATTCTGGGAGATATCAAGTTCTCACATGACATATAGGGATTCGTTACGTTCCCTGCGGATGCAAAAGCTTTATCATTTTTAGTATTGTAAGAAAGCTTGTCAATAATATCTTTATAGTCACATCTGCCATTAATGCAGATATCCAAAAGCATTTTATATAACCAGATACTTGTTCGCGTTTGGCGAGTTATTTGAGTCGCAGAATTATCATTTTTAGATACTTGTGATATAAACCAAGCAAAAGCTGCATCACTCCATACAAAAACATCAAGACAATTCTCGGCAAGCTTTGGTGATTTTCCAACAGTCTTCCAAATTGGATGTAAAAGGAACGGCGATTGATTTTTCTCAATATCAATACTGATATCAGAGATACAGCTAATAATTTTTGTAATGCTAGTAATTACTTCTCTTGCATCTGACCAATTCTCAACAAATACAGCACTGCTTTCGATATGTTGTCTAACTATCTCAATACTTGTGCTGACTATACTTGCAGCTAAATATACTATTGTGTCTGGTCTGACCACAATTTCAGAACCAAATTTATCATCACTCAAGTTGCAAGTTGTATTATCAGGTAATGCAGTTAATTTAACTTCTAAACCTCGTAAACATTGTCCTGTCGAACTATCTTGAATTACTAAATCAGTTCTAGGTAAAGTGCCAACAATATATTTTTGAAATGGAGTATATTGTGCTTCAAATGCAAAATATACGCTAGTTCCATTGGGCTTCATTCCAAAAACATTGGTAATATCAATTAAACTTATCCCAAATTTTTGATTTGTGATTGCTATATAATTAGCAGCCAATTCTTGATGATCGAGATAACAAGATAAAGCGGCTGGAAAACTTGAGTTAAATTGATTTTTACCCCAAGCATCTACCTTAGTAAAATCTCGATTTGAATTGTCTAGACCAAATAACTTCGCTTGTGTTGCCATTAACCCATTCTTATATCGCTAACTGATGTAATTAATCCAGACCTTAATAGAAAATGGAAATCACTAAAATTACTGCTCAAATTGTGGCATTTCTAGAGAAACTGGTGCAAATTCTAATTGCACGGTTGACTGCCGAACTTTGGCGGCGAAGGCTAGAGGATCGAGGTCGAATTGCTCGAATAGTTCTCGTCCGCGTAGACAGCGTAATTCAGGATTTTCGGCTGCGCCGCTTACGACCCACAGCACAAAATCTTTATTGCTACGGGCATTCTCAATCTCGATCGCAGAAATTGCAAAGGACTCGCGATCGCTAGTGAAGCTTTTAATTACCACTGCTTCGCAAATGCCGTCTTTGGCACATTCAAGATCGTACCCAACCTGAGATTTATCAACCGATCGCACCATCCAGCCATCGCGCATATATTGCGCCATCACTGAGATCATCGCCAGTTTTTCCGCAGTACTCGGATCTTCAATAGAGAAGGGAATCGGTTTTTCGACGACCCTCTCAACTACCCGATCAACAAACTTCTCAACTACGCGATCGACAACCTTCTCAACTTCAACAAATTTCTCAACCTCGACTATTCTTTCTACTTCAACAATCTTCTCAACCTCAACAATTTTTTCTACTTCTACAATTTTTTCGACAATTTTCTCAACTTCCATGATCTTTTCGATCGCTTCAGTCAAGTCCGATATTGCCTCTTCAGCTTTTGAGATGGCGACCTCATTAGCAATTGGCTCTGTCTCAATAATTAGCTTGCTAGACTCCTCATCCCTATCATCAATACTCGTAGCCATAGCTAGCGGGACTTCGGTAGCTATCGCTTCGGTGGCAGTATCTATGACTGGGTCTGTGGCAGAAGCTGCGATCGCAAAGCTACTTCTTGGTCTTGCCTTAGGCAAAGAATCAATCGCAAGAGTTTCTAAAAATTCCTTAGCTTTTTTCGCCTTGTCAGGTTTACCCTGAGTTTGATATAGGACGATCGCTTTGCGTAAATCATCACCCGCGAGAGTCTCATCAGCAATATCAGGTTGAGAATAGGTTAAGCCGCGATAGTAATAGGCATCAACATTACTCGGCTGCAACTCGATCGCATAGCTAAAATCGCGAAGCGCTTCAGGAAATTCTTTGAGAATGTAATGTGATCTCCCCCGCCGAAATGCAGCTAGGTCAAGGTTGGGGCTTAACTCCATGGTGCGACTATAACAAGCGATCGCCTGTTCGTAACTCTTGAGCTTGAAGTATGTATTGCCAAGAGACATTTGAGCATCAGCAAAATTTGGATCGATCGCAATCGAGGCCTGAAAATCTGCCATCGCTTGCTGAAGTTGCCCCAACAAAAAATTAATTTCGCCACGCTTAAAATAGGCTAAACGCGCCTTGTCGGGTCGCATAGATATTGCTTTGCCGTAGTCACCTACGGCTTTAGCATATTCGCGTAAACTTACATGGGCATCACCTAAGCCTAGATATGCCTTGATGAAATTAGGATTGAGCTTAAGTGCTTGCCGAAAGGATTCCAGCGCATCCTGAGGGAATCCTTGCTGAATATCTTCTAAGCCCCAGCGGTAATACACATCGATTAAGCTAATCCCCTTGCCAGCTCGAAATGCCTTTTGAGTTTGTTTCTCCCATTCGCGATCAAGCATCCGCACATATTCTTCACGAAATACTCCCGCATCGGTTTGTGGTTCGAGGGGCATTCCCTGAAAGTGGGGCAACTGCCGTAAATAATCTGTCCTGAGTGGCTCATCAAAGGTCACACAGGCATCCCAAGCTACCCATACACGAAAGTTATTGGCTTGTGAGTCAATGTCATAGGCTTCGCTCAGTTCGCGATACCGCGCCGATCGCAGTTTAAGTTGATATTCACGATCGGCAGGAACTATTGTCCCCGACGCAAAATAGCCCTGATTGGCACTCCCGATCCGCTTAAAATAAGCGCGATCGCCCACCTTAAGTGTTTGAATATTGCCGCAGTTCCACGTAACGATATACTGCTCCCCCTCAGAGATATCGGCGATCGCTTCACGAATAAAATCGCGAATCTCTGGCTCTGTCTGCTCGTTACACAGAAAAATTCTTGTGACCATAGGGGTATTATCTTACGTTTGAACTGATTGTACCGAGAAAATATAGGGAGTGCGACGCACTCCCTATATTTTCTCAAATTTGAGCGTAAACGAGATCAGGACGTAAATCTCTAGCTCCGTTTAGGTAAATATGCTTGATTTGATGTTGCTCAAGTGGTGTATTCACATGAATTAATACCCTGATACAACGCTCTAAACTACCCTTAACATACATTTGTTGCACATCTAAAAGCGGGACATTTTCCCATTGCGATCGCGATCGGGCGATTTTGGCAGGAAAGACCACATCAATATCTATTGTTGCCGAAAAAGTAGCACTTACTATTTCGCGCGGATCAATGTCATTTTGTGCCTCGATCTCCTCCATAAGTTCCAACACAGCCCTCTCTAGGGCTTCGTATGTATTTGCCTCAACTGTTGTTGCACCACGAACGCCACGTACACGCCAACCCACGTTTTACACCATCCGTACTGTATGTAAATGTTTTTGATGTTTAATCATATTCATCATGAATCAGATTACCCCTAAAAAACAATGTTAAGTTAATTGCGATCGCCTAAAACATAAAATCCCTAGTGAATATGACCGAAGTCTTTAAAGTTTCACCACTGATTCGGGTTACATTACTGCTGTTATATGTAGCTCTCACTGCTCCTTTACCATTTTTGAGTAACTTTACCCATGCTGCTATTCCTGCCTCTTGGCTAAGTGTTGGCTTAGCGATCGGTTTTATATTTTTGTATGGGGCTCTTAGCGATCGCCTAATTCTAAATAATCAAGGCATAAGCTTAGTCTATCCGCGCTGGTTTCCTACTTTTTTGCGTAAGGGTTGGTCATTGGATTGGCAAAATATCAAGGCTCTCAAACCAAGAATTACTGGACAAGGCGGCATTGTTTATTATTTTGTCAGTAAAGACTCAGAGCAAGCTTATTTATTGCCGATGCGAGTAGTTGGCTTTACCCGATTAGTAAAACAGGTTGAAGAACGCATAGGGATCGACATGAGAGATGTTCGTCCTCTGGCTCAACCTTGGATGTATCTAATTTTGCTGGTGTTTACTCTGTTATTACTACTAATGGATGGCTGGACGATTTATACGGCATTAACATTTCCGCATTAAACTAAATCTAAAAGTTTATACTTTGCGTGTAATTGAGCGTTAACTATTATTCCTGTAATAATTTCCATGCTATATTGCATCACCATAGCTAGCTCTTCATCGAAATGGTTAGGATTAGGGTGTGTCAATGTGATAATTCCGATCACATCGATGCCATAGATTAGAGGGACGGCCAAAGCTGAGCGAGCGTCATATGGTTGATTAGGCAATTGTACCCAACGGTCGTCGATAGTCGCATCATAGATAAGCCCGATCTGTCGATGGCGCAAAGTCCATCCTGCCAAACCATCATCTAACACTTTAGAAATCACAGAATCTTTGAGATCCCGATTCACGGGACTTCGAGCCAAGATGCTCTCCACGATCGCTCCATCTTCATCGATCAAAAAGATGCTTCCTTCAGCTGTATCACTATATTGGGTAAGAATTTCCAATGTATGTTTGAGAGTAGTTTTGAGAATGAGACTACCATTTATGGACTGAGCATAGGAAATTGAGCTTTTTAGTAAATTTGTTTGTAACTGGATCGCAGCTTGAGCTGCTATTAGTAACGATTTATCTTCCAGACTCGATTGGAAAGGAACTACATTTAAGCGATTGTGAATTGGCGGCTCTTGTGAGTTGATTTTTTTTAGGTTCATACACGATTCCGATGTGCTGCTTCAAAAAAGTGTAAACCGATTTTTGGGTTTTAAGAGATTTTTACAGCGTTTTAGATAAGTAACTGCGCATAATTAATTGCAAATCTAAACCCGCAGGGGGACAACCACTAAGGGTTTCGGTAATTTATTCTGCACAGTTACTTATCTACGATCGCTGACGTTTTGCTTCATAGAGCAGTAATGCCGCACAAATAGCCACATTTAAGGATTCTACGTGATCGCTTTGTGGAATCGATACAGTTTCATCCGCAAGTTCAATTAATTCTTGAGATAGTCCATTGCCTTCATTACCCAGCAAAATCAAAGTCGGTTGCGTAAAGTCATAATCCCAATAGGTTTTGGGTGCATTTGCTAATGTGGCGATTACTTTTACGCCCTGTGCTTGCAATTTGCGAATATCATCGGCGATATGTGTGGATGTTTGCATCGCACAGCGAAACCATTGTCCTGCGGTAGCCCGAATAATTTTGGGATTAGTCAAATCGACACTATCGCTACTTACCAACATACCATCAATCCCCACGGCAACTGCCGATCGCACGATCGCTCCAATATTACCTGGATCTTGAATTGTTTCTAAAGCTAAACCCAATGACTTGATCTTGGCGACTTTGCGAGATGGCATAAATGCTGCTGCGATCGCCCCATCAGGATTTTTGGTCGTAGCGATCGCCTGAATCACTTCTTCAGAGACAATTTCTAATCTTTCGATCGTATCAATGGCTGCAATCTGTTCATACAAATAGGGATTCACTGCGATCCATTTTTCGGTACAGCAGACTACTGAAAGTGGATAAGCTGTGGCGATCGCTTCTATTAGGGCATGAGTTCCTTCTACTAAAAACAGTCCTTGCTCTTTCCGATCTTTAGCATTCTCACCAAGCGATCTCAGTTGCTTAACTAATGGATTTTTTGTACTGGTGAGCAATTGCTAATTCCTACGATAAATATTTTTTTATTCATGCACATTTTAATATATAGCGTTTCTCAACCCTCTGTACCTCGCTTGCTTGAAAATCGCAAAGCCGTCACCATAAAGTCCAAAACAAACCAAGAACTTAAGTGTTGTCTAAAATCTCAAGCCCAATGAAACGGTTTGATTAAAGGTATTTTTCAGCCTGCTGAAGCAGAATTGAGCTTTTAGACCACACTTAAGTTCTTGGTTTATTTGCGTAATCCCTAATTTGACTAGTTGTTAGAGGCGATCGCAGTTTGTATAGGTTACCTTTGATAAAGGATGAGAGAGAGTTACTAAAAAAACCTAAAGGAAACTTATATGGATTTCAGTGCAGCCTTACCGATTTTTGCGATTACTTTACGCGAAGGTGTTGAAGCCGCCCTTGTGGTGGGCATCGTGATGGCTTATCTCAAAAAAGTCGATCGCAGCTCGCTTAACCCTTGGGTGTTTGGTGGCATTGGTACAGGTATCTTAGCTAGCTTTGTGGTGGGGATATTACTGAATTGGTTTTTAAAACAGGTCGAAAGTACTGACCCAGACCAAGCAGCTTTTTATGGACAATTGTGGCAAGGCATTTTGGGAATCACTGCGATCGCCATGCTGAGTTGGATGTTGGTATGGATGACTGAAAATGCTAAAGCGCTGAAGGGTGAAATCGAGGGGCGAATTGGTAAGGCGATCGCGAATGAAAAGAATGCAGGATGGGCAGTTTTCACGCTGATTCTAATTGCAGTTTTGCGCGAAGGTTTTGAAGTAGTGATTTTTATCTCGGCAAAGCTGCAAGGTGGACTTGTGCCAATTTTGGGTGCGATCGCAGGTTTAGTTGGTGCTGTAGCGATCGGGATTGCACTGTTTCAGTTCGGGATTCGCATCAATCTCAAAGTATTTTTTCAAGCGATGGGGATATTTCTATTACTAATCGTTGGAGGTTTAGTAATCAGCGCGATCGGGCATCTTGACAAAGCCATAGCAGCCTACGCTGAACTCTCGCAAGCTTCGCTTTGTTTCCCAACCGATGCAACAACTGGATTAACTTCTTGTCTTCTAGGTGGTTTAGTTTGGGATGTGCATGAGATTCTTCCTGACAATGAATTCCCTGGAATCTTACTCAAAGCTTTGTTTGGCTTTCGCGATCGCCTATTTTTTGGACAAGCGATCGCTTACTTTACATTCCTAGCCTCTGCGGGACTGCTATATTTCCAAAGCCTTTCAGATAAGCCTATTAAAAGTGTGGCGAAGAATTGACGGTAACGTAAAATCATTACACTATCCGAAGTCTTGCCCTAAATCAGCAAATTTAATCTCTATGCACGACAACTTAAAGCAAATTCTGGAAACAGTAGCGAAAGGAGAACTTAGTCCAGAGAAAGCTTTAGAAGAATTGAAATATATGCATTATGAATCGGTTGGAGATTTCGCCAAAATCGATCACCATCGCACTTTACGAACAGGATTTCCTGAAGTGATTTTTGGCTTAGGTAAAACACCTGAGCAAATTGTCCAGATTATGCGCGTAATGGAGTCCAAAAATCCCTTGGTAATGGCTACCAAAATCTCATCCTCTATTTATGAACTTATTCAGCCATCTTTACGCGGTTTGCGCTATTACCCGATCGCCCAAATTTGCTGTCTCGGTGAGTCAATCATGAAAAAGCAAGGCACAATGACAATTCTCACCGCAGGAACTGCCGATCTGCCGATCGCAGAGGAAGCGGCTGTCACAGGTGAGCTATGTGGATTTACAGTGAAGCGGCTTTGGGATGTGGGTGTGGCAGGTATCCACCGTTTGCTCAGTCATCGTGATGCGATCGCGGATGCTGATGTGATTATTGTGGTTGCGGGTATGGAAGGGGCTTTGGCAAGTGTGGTTGCAGGTTTGGCAGATTGCCCGATTGTGGCAGTGCCGACGAGTATCGGTTATGGTGCTAGTTTTAATGGGCTTGCGCCTTTGCTGACGATGCTCAATTCCTGTGCCACTGGTGTTGGTGTGGTAAATATCGATAACGGCTTCGGAGCGGCGATGCTGGCAGGAAAAATTTTACGCTTAGCAAGCGATCGGCAAGATCTTTAATGCTTTTAATACCAATTCACAACAGTGTTGTCACGCTTTTGCGAATTAAAAACCAAACCCAGTAATGGTTTTAAAAACACAAAACGGTTACGCCATTTTGTGTTTTGGGATAAACATGATTTAGTCAGTTTGTATATCTTTTACGCGATCATTTTTTTATTTTTAGGCTGAATTCCTGCGATACGATTTTTTACTCAATAATGAAATTCAAATCCCAAGATTAAAAAGGCTCGCTAAGCGAGCCTTTTTAATCTTAAGCGTTCTTTTTCAAGAGTTCCACTTTGTCTAGAAGTTCCCAAGGAAGGTCTAAATCATTGCGTCCCATGTGACCATAGGCAGCGACATCTTGATAGAAACGCCCCTTTCGAGCACTGGGTAAATTTTGCAAATCAAAATTCTTGATAATTGCCGCAGGGCGCAAATCAAAATGATCCTTGACTAAGCGGAGCAAAGTCTCTTCATCAACCTTACCCGTACCAAAAGTATCGATATGCATACTGGTTGGACGAGCCACACCGATCGCATAACTAATTTGTAACTCGCATTTGCTAGCCAAACCTGCTGCCACAATATTTTTAGCAGCATGACGAGCAGCATATGCAGCGCTGCGATCGACCTTTGTCGGATCTTTGCCCGAAAAAGCACCACCGCCATGACGAGCATAGCCACCGTAAGTATCAACAATAATTTTACGCCCCGTTAGCCCTGAGTCACCTTGGGGCCCGCCGATCACAAACTTACCTGTTGGATTAACCAAATAGCGGGTTTGATCATTAGGCTTGACTGATGTATCGGCAAAGCTTGGTAAAACTACATGTGTCCAGAGATCAGCTTTAATGCGTTCTTGCACTTTGGCTTCGTCACTAATGCCATCGATTGCCGCATCATGCTGTGTCGAAATTAGGATCGTGTCGATCGCAACAGGTTTATCGTTTTCATAAACTACAGTGACCTGAGTTTTGCCATCAGGACGTAAATATGGCAATGTACCATTTTTACGAACCACTGATAACTGACGGGCTAAGCGGTGGGCGATCGCGATCGGCATCGGCATAAACTCGGGTGTTTCGTCGCAAGCAAACCCAAACATAATGCCTTGATCGCCAGCACCTACGGCTTCGATATCCGCTTCTTCTTCCGCACCAGTGCGGACTTCATGGGCAACATTCACCCCTTGAGCAATGTCTGGAGACTGTTCGTCAAGGGCTACCATCACCGCGCAGCTATTTGCTGAAAAGCCATTATCAGCATTGGTATATCCAATTTCTGCAATTTTTTTACGAGCAATATCGACGTAGTTGACATTCGCTTTGGTGGTGATTTCCCCCGTGATCAAGACCAAACCCGTGTTGACCACAACCTCAGCTGCAACACGCGATCGTGGATCTTGAGCCAGTAAGGTATCAAGAATCGTATCGGAAATTTGATCACAAATTTTGTCGGGGTGACCTTCCGTAACTGATTCAGATGTAAATAAGAAGCGACTAGCCAACTATGTTTCCTCCTAAACGTAAGAAGTAATAAGGCAAATTTTTGGTATCTCTTAAGATTTATCCATCATAGTACAAGGGGTCAAATGAAACCCTAAAAATAGGATGGGGCGCTTTGCGCCCCATCCTATTTTTAGGGTTTCATTTTAAAATGTACCTGTATATAGGTATAGTCTGATTAATCTAAGTACTAATATCTGATTGCCAAAATCAAAAAGTTGTCTAAACCTATGGAGGCAAATAACTTGAAATTTCAAACTACTGCTCAAGAAGCCTGTTATGAAAAAGTAGTAACGTGGATGCAAGAGATATTTAGTAAATGTCCCTGCGCTCGCCAAGATATTCCAGGATTAGGCATATTTATGGGTTCAGCGTTAGTAGAAGTATTGGTTTTTCCTTGGGATGGAGATGATGCAATTATTAATACGCGATCGTATGTGGTAGTTGGTGCAGAATTAAAGCCAGACCTGATGCGATATTTACTTGAAGAAAATGCCAAGATGATTTTTGGAGCCTTTGGCATATCGCCAGACAGTGAAATTCTGTTTGAACATTCAATCGTTGGCTCGACTTGTGACATGAAAGAGCTAGAAGCCTCAGTTAAAGCAGTGATGGAAATTGCTGACGAATATGATGACAAAATTGTCGATCGCTGGGGTGGCAAACGCGCCTTAGATCGTATTCATGCAGGCACATTATCAAGTAATGGCTGGTCACCATAAAAAGCAAAGGGGGCACTAAGTGCCCCCTTTGCTTTTTATGAGAGCGCAAAGCGCTATATTCTAGATAAGCACCTTGGCATAATTAAAAACCCAGAGCCAAAATCTGTACCGCTCGCTAAGTGGGCGGTACAGATTTTGGGGTTTTATATTTAATTGTGCGTAGCTACTCAACTGCAATTTAGCAAAGTCCTATGCCTCAAACGATCGCCGATATTAATGCCAAAATCAAAGCTGGCAAGGCTAAAGTCCTTACTGCTACCGAACTCAAAGCCCTTGTCGTAGATATCGGGGTAACTCAAGCTACTAAGCAAGTAGATGTGATCGTCACAGGTACATTCGAGCCGATGGAGTCCTCGGGGGCTGTGCTCAATTTAGGACATACTGATCCACCGATTAAGATTAGAACTTGCTGGATAGATGGTGTACCAGCCTATGCAGGATTTGGAGCAGTGGATATTTATTTAGGAGCAACTCAAGAAGCTGATCCTACCGATGAAGCACCGCAATATCGTGGCGGTGGTCATGTGATCGCTGATTTGATTGCAGGAAAGACTGTGAGCTTTAAAGCGATCGGACATCCCAATGATTGCTATCCTCGCGCTAATTTTGAAACGACGATTACTAAAGAATCCATTAATCAATTCTATCTATTTAATCCCCGTAATCTCTACCAGAATTTTATTGTCGGGGTCAATGGTGGCGAAGAAACTCTCTATACATATCTGGGCCCACTTCAGCCCCGCTTAGGTAATGCTGTTTATTCTAATCCAGGCGCAATTTCGCCATTGTGGAACGATCCTGATCTGCAATTAATTGGCATTGGTACACGTATCTTTATGGGCGGTGGCATTGGCTATGTGGCATGGGAAGGAACGCAACACTTCCCATTACAAAAGCGGTTAGAGAACCGTACTCCCATTGGACCTGCGGCAACTCTGGCTCTGATTGGCGATGCTAAGCAAATGACTTCTGATTGGGTGCGTGGTTGCTATTTCCGTAATTATGGTGCGTCTTTGATGATGGGAGTTGCTGTACCACTTCCCGTAATTAATGAAGAAGTGGTGGCAAGAGCGGCTGTTTTGGATGAAGAGTTAGTCGCACCTGTAATTGATTTCTCGATTCCGAGACGTGTACGCCCTATTTTTGGGTCTGTTTCCTATGCACAACTCAAGTCTGGCAAAATTACGATCGCAGGTTCAACAGTTCGTACTGCGCCTTTAGCTAGTTTACATTTATCCGAAGAAGCCGCTAAAACGCTGAAGGATTGGATTGTGAAAGGTGAATTTACGCTTACAGAACCTGTAGCAATGTTGCCAAGCGATCGCGCCTTTTTACCGCAAGATGTACGAGGGTTCTAGATTTGTAAAAACCAAAGGTTGTGAGGTGGCGCTAAGCACCACCTCACAACCTTTGGTTTTTTATTTATAACTTTTTTTGCATATGTGTCATGTTTTGGTATGATTAAAATCCGCGCGATTAAGCAAACAACTTTAACAGAGTTTTTTGTCACGTTAAGCGAGGAGAGATGGCCGAGTGGTTGAAGGCGCAGCACTGGAAATGCTGTTTAGGGGTAACTTTAACGAGGGTTCGAATCCCTCTCTCTCCGTAGTAATAGAATAGGCTCCTGCTAAATGCGGGAGCCTATTTATTTTTGAAGCAATGCTTCATGCTTAGGGTTAAAAATAGCAACAGCTATAGTAGTAATACCAAAACACAAAGTGGCTGCGCCACTTTGTGTTTTTAAAACCCTTACAGGGTTTGGTTTTTAATTCACAGAAGTGTTGTCACACTTTTGTGAATTGGTATAAAGAAATGCAAATAGGAAATTTTTCGTATGTTCTACACTCCGCCTTGGCATCTAAAAAATGGATTGCTAATGACTCTTTATACGGCTCTGCGGATCAGTAAAAAGTGGGAAAATTTCACGGTAGAACCAGAACCCATCTATCAAGAGCATATATTTATTGGTGCACAGGGCGTTCCCATCTTTGGGAAATATGCAATTCCTCAAAATGCTAAGGGCACAATAGTTGGAACCTATGGAATTACAGGTGATTTAGATAATCAATGGTTTCTGAAAATTTTGGGTCGCAAAGCTTTTGCCAAAGGATACGCAATAGTTTTATTTGATTGGCGAGCACATGGCAAAACTGCCGAGCTTTCGCCAGCACTGACCTCCGATGGACTGTATGAAGGTGAAGATTTTATTCGTATCGCCAATACTGCTAAACAACTAGGCTGTCCAGCACCCTTTTGGCTAATGGGTTATTCCCTCGGAGGGCAATTGGCTTTATGGGGAATTAAGGCGGGAGAATCGATCGCTGAATGGGGGAGCGATCTAGAAATTACATCCGCTGATATTGCGGGCGGTGCGGTAATCTGTCCTAGTGTTGACTCCAATCGCTCGCTTACTTATTTAGTTAAAGACGAACTGGGAAAATTTCTCGAAAAGGCGATCGCACGTGAATTGAAGAAGCTTGGTCGTGGCATGGCAAAAATGCATCCTGACACGATAGCTCGCGATGCAGTAGAACGAGCTAACAGCATTTGGGGATTTGATAACGAATTAACAATCGCCAAATTAGGCTTTGACTCGGTAGAGGAATATTACGATGCCAGTTGTCCGTTATATTTCATGCCGCATTTGCAAAAGCCAACCTTTATTCTTTATGCTGCGGATGATCCGATGTTTGATCCAGTGATTATTTCAGACTTAGAAAAAATTGCTCAAGACAACCCTGCAATAAAACTAATGCTGACACAGTACGGTGGTCATGTTGGCTATGTTAGTAGCAAAAAATGCCAGAACCAATATGGCGATCGCGATCGATGGTGGGCATGGAATCGCATTTTTGAATGGATAGAATTATTCGCATAAAAGCAACAAGAGCAGACTTGCCATTGTTGCGGACAAGTCTGCTCTTATTGCTTAGAAACCATTTAAGAATTACTTTCTGCGGTCAAAAGCCCTAAGAGATCCCCCTCAATCCCCCTTAAAAAGGGGGAAGAATTTAATTCTCCCCCCTTTTTAAGGGGGGCTGGGGGGGATCTAGACAATTCTTAAATGGTTTCTTAAGTCAGCATACTAAAAATTTAAGGTTTCGGTCGTATCTTCTTTGTCAACTGTTTGCTTACCTCTATCTACTAGCCTCTTTAGTTGTGAAAAAATACGATAGTTATCTAAATTAATATCTGTTAAATCATTCTCAATATTTTTCATTTTAATCAAGCTATAGTCTGTATCCTCATCAAAAATTGCTAACGTGACATTCAACACATCAAGAAAATTAATGAAGGCTTGACATTCAGTTTCTTCATAGACACTATAAAACTTGATTAATTCAGCCACATATCCTTCTAAATAAAAGCGAATTTGCGGCTGAATTAATACAATCTTTAGCAACAAAATTATAGGATTGAGGAAATTATCATATTCTAATGATAATTGTAGAAATTCAGACGGCTTCCCCCGCTCACTTAATAATAGATATTGCAAAACCCGATTACAAGTTACATATAATAAGCTAAGAGTCATTAATTCATCATTACGATGTTCTTGAAAATGTTTTAATTTCTGTACAACCGTCAAACGGAATACTTCTGATATTTCCAAATCATCTTGTGATATGCCTAAATAGCCAAGTAATCTGGATTTAAATTCTACAAAAGTTATATTTTGAGCATGATCGTAAAGATTTCTAGCAGCTTTTCGATAGTTCTCATTACCTTGTTTATTCAGCACTCTTTTGATTAGAAGTAATACCCCATCGCCTAAATTAGTTGGATTTTGACGCTGAGGATTTGCCCCTGAATTTGAATCAATACGAGCGGTATACATTGCGAGATCAAACTTAAATTGCTTTTTTATCTTACGAGATAAATTCTCCGCGTATTGGCGTTGTTCTAATGGTTTTCTTGGATCAGCATATTCTGATATCAATAGATAAGAAGAAAATCGTTCACTCCAGTTATGATAGGCTTTGCGAACGCCTGGTCTACCTGACAGCGATCGCAAAGTATTATATTCTTCAGATTGAACAAAGCTTTGTAACCACTGCCTTAGCTTTTTTAATTTGTGAATTCTTGTAGGAATGCCAATTGAATCTGCTAAGAAGAAGTCAACCAACCTCTGGCAAGCGCTAATATTTCCATTGATTGCCCAGTTATTATTGAGAATATAGCAACAACGTAAAAGAGTATATTTAAACTCAGCTTCTTTGTTGTGAAATATAATTTCACCTAGAGCATGATAAGCACTAACATTATCAGTTTCTTCATACTTAATAAATAGTTTCTCAAATTGATTTAAAATTACTTCAGATTCATAACGCTTTATGATTTCCAAGAAGAAATTATAGATATGTTGCTGAGCTTTCTCAATGCTACCTGTAGTTATATCGGTAACTTGTTCAGAAAATCTGTGAGATTGATTTTTATTGTAAAACTGTGCCATATCAATATTTTCTTGAACAATAGCAAAAAATCTTAAATTTCAAATTTGACTAGATTCTAAGTGCATTGACTTAATTAAAGACCTTATTCAAAAACTATGATGAGCGCTGAGCGGACGGAACAGTTTTTTTAGAATTATATTTAATTAAGCCATTAACAAAAGATTCATTCTAAGTTTGACTCCTTCAAACAACTTATTGTTTCAGAGAAGTTTTTCTAATAAGTAGACTTTTAATTCAGCTAAAAAAGTCCATATCCGAATAATTGCAGTAATTTACGATCAAACCCATCTATGGCGAAAAATATAAAACCCTTTGAGGGGCTTTAGAGTGTTACCTTTATTTTGGTAATGAGTTCGTTCAATAACTACTGCTGACGTTTTTGGGCGAGATCTACATAAATCTTTAGCGACTCTCAGTATCACGTTATGGATATGAGATTTTTATTATTTAGATACTGAGTTGCCTAAAAACCTTATTGCCTTAGTGTTGTTTTTTAGACACTGATCAACATTGATTTAGACAATAAGAGCTTTTACTCAATACTATAAATCTGAGCTATGTTTATTATATAAGCTTTGTAAGGTCGAGTCATTATACTAAACGCTTATTTTAAGAATTGTTCACTAAATTTATTTATAGAAATAATCTAAAAATAAAAGTTTAGTATTAAGCATGATTATTCTTACTTTAAGACCATAATTTGTCAATTCTACAAATAGCGTACTTAAAAAGTTCCTTATCTTGCTAAAGATGATTTTGGATAGTGAAAATCTTTAGGTTTCTGCAATCCAAAAAGAAGAGCTGATTTTGTCAGTATTACCTATAGAAATGCTTTTCGGCAGCAAATCTTATTTTGAAAGGTAGATAGTCATAAGTTTTTTGCGGAAAAAATTGAGTTTAATTAAACTTTACAGCCGACTGACTTTATCCCAAAACTAACTTTTATAATGAGAATTACTAAATTTTGTTTTGTAAAAGCTGTATAACTGCTAGAGACAATTTACGAATCTAACCAAAAAACTAAGATGCCAGCCTTTAAAATCTTTGATAACGATATTGATTTTGAGACTCTCCAAGAATATCTTGGCTGTGAAGCGATCGCAGTTGATACTGAAACTATGGGGCTTATCCCCAGACGCGATCGCCTTTGCTTAATCCAAATTTGCAATGATGATGAGACTGTAAGTTTAGTTCGACTTGCACAGGGAATTAAAGATGCACCCAACCTTAAGTATTTGTTTGAAGCACCCAACGTTACTAAAGTTTTTCACTTTGCGAGGTTTGATGTAGCGATGCTGGAAGCGCATCTCAGCATTGCCACTCATCCAATTTTTTGTACTAAAATTGCTAGCAAACTGGCGAGGACATACACAGACAAGCATGGCTTAAAGGAATTAGTGCGCGAACTTGAAAAAATTGAATTAGACAAAACTTCGCAGTCTTCAGATTGGGGGAATGTCAAAGTTCTCTCAGAAGCCCAGCTACACTATGCAGCCAATGATGTGCGCTATCTATTAACGGTTTATCGCAAATTGATTGATATGCTGATTCGAGAAAATCGCTACGATTTGGCAAAAGCTTGTTTTGCGCATATTCCAACACTTGTTTATTTAGATTTACTAGGTTATGCGGATGTTTTTGCCCATTAGTAAAAATTTAGGCTATTCTTAGTACCAACCAATTTTTTATATTTTGTATATTTATAGCAATGCAAGTTTTGCTTAGGACATAAAATCCAAAAGATGATTGGTGGAGCTTCGCGCTGCCAATCATCTTTTGGGTTTTGAATTGTACTTTTTGCGACTATGGTAAAGGTCAAAAAACGCGAAAAATAGGTTTATCTTGGAAAAAAAAGCTTTTTTCAACCTATTACTGATTCGTTCCTATTTTTCTATACTATGCCACATCAAACTATCAAAGGGTTTCGAGCCAGTTTTCTAGACACGATCGCTGATCCATTTTATGCCCCAGAATCTGATTGTGTTCGCTATTTTCCCGATGGCTTGCTGGTAGTTGAAAATGGCAAAGTTAAAGACTTAGGTAGTTATGAAGAGTTACAAACTAAATATGCAGATATTCTCATCTCTGATTACCGAGATCATCTGATTGTTTCAGGATTTATCGATACTCATATTCATTTTCCGCAGACGGAGATGATTGCTTCCTATGGTGAGCAATTATTAGAATGGCTGAGTACTTATACATTTCCAACAGAACGGAAGTTTGCCGATCGCAATTATGCATTGGAAATTGCTTCTATTTTTCTTGATGAATTATTGCGAAATGGAACTACGACAGCACTAGTATTTACGGCAGTATTTCCTCAATCTACAGATGCTTTTTTTGAAGAGGCACAGCGTCGCAATTTGCGCATGATTGCTGGCAAGGTGATGATGGATCGCAATGCTCCTGAATTTTTGAGGGATACGGCCGTATCTTCCTATGTAGAAACTAAGCAGTTAATCGAGAAATGGCACAAGTGCGATCGCCTACTTTACGCAGTCACACCAAGATTTGCACTGACATCGACACCAGAGCAATTAACTAACATCAGCAAACTCTTGGTGGAATTTCCTGATGTTTATTTACACACCCATCTTTCAGAGAATGTGAAAGAAGTAGAAGCGGTGGCGGCTGCGTTTCCAGAAAGTGAAGGTTATCTAGATGTCTATGATCGCGCAGGTTTAGTTGGTGAGAGATCAATATTTGCTCATGGAGTGCAGCTTACAGATCAGGAATTTGCGAGATTATCAGAAGCAAAATCTGCGATCGCGTTTTGCCCAACATCTAATCTATTTTTGGGGAGCGGACTCTTTAAAATAGAAAAGGCAAAATCTCTAGAAACACCTGTAAAAGTAGGATTGGGAACGGATGTGGGCGCAGGAACTAGTTTCTCGATTTTACGCACCGCTAGCGCTGCCTATCAAGTCGCTCAGTTGCGATCGCAAAAACTTTCAGCCATTCAAGCATTATTTTTGGCTACTTTAGGTGGTGCAAGAGCTTTATGTCTTGAAGATAAATTAGGGAATTTTGAAGTTGGTAAAGAAGCCGATTTTGTAGTGCTAAATTTACGCTCAACGCCAATTATGGCTTTAAGAAATAAATCATTTGATTCGGCTAATCTACCTACACTTACCGAAATCTCCGATCAACTATTTGCCACAATCATCATGGGTGATGATCGTGCGATCGCCGCAACTTATATCATGGGCGAAAAAGCAGAATTTTAAAAACCCAATAAACAATTGGCGGCGCGAAGCGCCGCCAATTGTTTATTGGGTTTTATGTCCCGACAGAGTTAAAATTCTGCACTTTGAGGAAAACGAGGGAATGGAATCACGTCGCGAATGTTACCCATGCCTGTGATGAATTGAACTAAGCGCTCAAAACCAAGTCCAAAACCAGCATGTGGAACAGTACCATAACGACGTAAATCCAGATACCACCAATAATCTTCAGGATTTAGACCAACACTGCGAATTCTGGCTTCCAATACATCAAGGCGCTCTTCCCTCTGTGAACCACCAATAATTTCACCCACCCCTGGGGCAAGAATATCCATAGCTCGTACAGTTTGGCGATCGCTGGATGTATTTTCATTTACGCGCATATAAAATGCTTTGATCCCAAGGGGATAATCCATCACGATTACTGGCTTTTGGAAATGCTCTTCAGCTAAAAATCTTTCATGCTCCGATTGCAGATCTAATCCCCATGACACAGGAAATTCAAAGGTTTTGCTGCACTTCTCGAGAATGGCGATCGCCTCTGTATAGGTAACTCGCTCAAATTGCTCATCGACAATTTTACGAGCATTGGTCATCACTTGATTATTGACCCGTTCTTGGAAAAACTCCATATCTTCGGGACAGGTTTCCAAAACATAATTAAAAATATATTTGAGGAAATCTTCGGCAAGATCAGCATCACCTTCAAGATCGCAAAAGGCAACTTCTGGCTCAATCATCCAAAACTCAGCAAGGTGACGCGAAGTATTCGAGTTTTCCGCTCGAAAAGTAGGACCAAAAGTATAGACATTAGAAAATGCCATCGCCATAATTTCTGCTTCTAGCTGACCACTTACGGTCAAAAATGCTGGCTTTCCAAAAAAGTCTTGCGCAAAATCTATGGGTTTACCCGCTGCCGCCACTTTATTTAAGTCAAAAGTGGTGACACCAAACATTTCGCCTGCACCTTCACAATCACTAGCTGTGACAATCGGCGTATGCACCCACAAAAAACCACGTTCTTGAAAAAACTTATGAATTGCAAAAGCACAGGCATTTCGCACTCGAAACACAGCCCCAAACATATTGGTGCGAGGACGCAGATGGGCGATCGTACGCAGAAATTCAATGGAGTGACGTTTTTTCTGCAAAGGATAAGTCTCTGGATCGGCTGTGCCAAAAACTGCGATCGCTGTCGCTTGCATTTCCACCCTTTGTCCTTTGCCCATAGACTCAACTAGAGTTCCAGATACCTCAATCGATGTGCCTGTTGTTATCTGTTTAACTAGAGTTTCATAGCCATCAATTGTCTGTGGTAAAACGATTTGTAATCCCTGTAAAGACGATCCATCATTAAGTTCTAAGAAGGATATCCCCTTACCTTCGCGCTTTGTCCGTACCCAACCACGAACAATATATGAGTCATTAGTTTGACCACTACGCAATAGGTCAATAATTCTTGGAGATACCATATGCTAGAAATAATCGCTAGAAATATCTGTGAATAGTTGGCAGAGCGATGAAATCAGCAATCACTCAGCTCAGGCAAGTATCCTAACATTTTGGAGCATAGGATCGTCAGAAACCTTATTTCCCCTCTAGAAAAATTCCCCAAATATTTATAGTTTTGCCTCGTCAATGATCAAGTCGTAATACCTGAAAAATGATAAAGCACAGTCAAAATCTAAATAAAATATTAAAATTAAAATCAAATTTAAAGCTTTCAGCCTTCGAGCAGCCTAGTTCTGATATGCCATTTCTCGAATTAAAGGCAAGCGATTACTAATGTAGTTGCTGAGATCATTTTGTTGGTGGGAGTCGAGTGAAGAGCGCTGCTGGACTTGATCAACTAACCAACTCATGAGACCGTCGTCATCAAGATTTAGGAGTAGATTTGGCTGGGCTTGACTGACTGAGTCCCAGAAGAGGCGTATGATAGCAGGTGTCATGACGATTTACCTTAACCTTAATATTGTTCTAACATTTTATAGGTTAGTACATTTGCTCGTTAGTATTGTTAAAAATCACACAAAATGAAATAAAAGACACCTCTCGCAAGATTGATTCATCAAAACAGATTTTGAGGATTTCAGCACCTAAGGTGCTGAAATCCTCAAAATCTGTTTCATAATTGCTGCAATTGATTGATATTACTCAAATCGATATTTATCAAAAAACATACAAAACGCAACATTAGTTCATTCCCTATTCGCAACAGAGGTATTTTTTATGGCTAGACAGGTAGAAATTTGGAACGATCGCGCTGAAATCGCCTCAAGAGCGCTGTTATTGTGTCAGCTTGCCTATGATGAAGCGATCGCTAAGAATCAAAGATTTACTATTGTCGCCGCAGGTGGCAGCACACCTCGCGTCTTGTATGAACTCTTAGCAAATAAAGAATGGGACTGGTCAAAAGTACATGTTTTTTGGGGAGATGAGCGCTATGTACCTGTTAGCGATCCTCAAAGTAATGAAGGTATGACTCGTGCCGCATGGCTTAATCACGTAGCAATTCCTGCATCAAATATTCATGCAGTCCCCACTGATGCTGATGATCCTGCGATCGCGGCAGCAAAATACGAGCAGCATATTCAAGAGTTTTTTGGTGTGAGTGCAGGAGAAATTCCTCAATTTGATTTGATGTTGCTAGGAATGGGTGATGATGGGCATACGGCTTCGTTATTTCCTCATACTAAGGCGCTCAAAGTTATTGATCGTCTTGTAACCGTCGGCGAAAAAGATGGACAACCTCGGATCACGATGACTGTACCTTTGATTAATCAGTCCAAAGAGATTATTTTCATGATCGAAGGTGCTGCTAAAGCGAAAGCTTTAACTGCGGTGTTAGCTCCCAAAGGCGATATTAATCAATATCCATCACGATTGATCACAGGAAATACGATCTGGCTATGCGATCGCACGGCGATGAAATCAAAATAATTAAGAATGGCAATTTGTTCCACCCTTAATTATTTCGATTTTAATTAAGCGAATCTTCATTAAATAGAAATAAAACAAATCGTGGCTAAACTAAATCCTGAGCAGTACGAACGTCTTAGACGTGAAGCTAAATCACCCTATCGTGGTCTCCGCATATTTATATATATTGCTTTTGCTGGATCAGGATTTATTGGCGCGGTTATTTTTTTTGCAAGATTAATTGCTGGGAATGGAGATTTAGAGCCAAATTTAGGAAACTTTGCCTTGCAGATTGGGGTTTTAGCTTTGATGCTATGGCTATACCGAATTGATCGCAGCAAAAAATCAAAGTAGTCCATTGCTATAATGTCTAAATGATTTTAATTTTGACTTCTTTGCAATTCCAAAAAACTTGCAATTTAGTCTAAAATGATATTTTTTTAACCTTAGAAACACTTCAATTTCATATTAGGTTTGGGACGGCTTGATATGCAAAGTTGCAAAAATGCAATAGAGGAATTGGTAATCGCAGAAATTGACTTACAAATTTCTCATTTACCTCAATACCGCCGCGATCAGATTAACTTAAGCGAAGTCGCAGCCTATGCGCTAAATCGCCTACCGCCGATGTATGCCACATCAAAACTAGGTTGGTTGAGACAACGCAAAAAAGCTGCAACTGAAATGAGATCGCAAATTGAATCCGCAGTCCGTCGAGCGTTAGTCAGTGTTAAGCCTGATGCGTTAAGAGACTCAAGACCTCTACCATCGCAAGAGGTCGCCAGTCATGCACGTTCTCTTGCCGCACTCCAACAAATTTTAGGTGCTGAAAATGCATCTTGGAAGGATATTCCCACGGCTCTAGAGAATGCCTTAATGACAGTTAAGCTAAAAAGTGCTGTGAGTAACACCTACTTGGTTACGGGTAGAAGAGAATCAAATGCTGGAAGGGATGAAACCGTTTTTGATCGCAAGCCGCCTGAGATTTCTTGGAAAGGCAGACAGGTTAAAACCTCAGTTAATTCGAGCCGAGATCTGCAAAAAGCTAAAGATTTTCAGACTTACATGGTGGATGTTAATTATCAATTTAGCAATGTATTAGAAAAATTAGTACTATCGCTTGCCTATCATCAAATCCAGAAATTACATCCTGCGATCGCAGAAACAGTAGATCTAGGTGAAGCAACTGCCTATGTATTAAATCGGCTTCCTCCCATGTATGCAACTTCAGAAAAAGGCTACAAATCTTTAAGGCTGAGGGCGCGAGAAGTTTATGGTAATGAGGTAGTTGCAGCACTCAAAGAGGCGATCTCAGTTTGCGTAGAGGCTCCGAATTTAGAAAAAGTCCCCTTGCCTTTAGCTCGTTTTGAAGCGGAGCTAGAAGAATCATTGGAGCAACTGAGTTGGATATTGCAACGCGATGATATCAATTGGCGCAATGCACCATTTATTGTGGAGGAATGTCTACTGAAAGTTGTCAATAATGAAATGGAATGGCGTAAACGCAGCGATTATAACTATCCATACACTCCGTAAATCATCTCTTTTTTGGATGCTTATTATTAAAAAATCGCACCATGTGGGTGCGATTTTTTAATAACTGACGTTAGGACATAAAACCCAAATTAATCAAGGCGGAGCTTTGCTCCGCCTTGATTAATTTGGGTTTTGATTTGTCCTAGTACACTTGGCGACAGCTATATAAGTAAAAAAGCACCCAATGGGTGCTTTTTTACTTAGTATGCGTCTTGTAACTCGTAAAAGTCTGGTGTGACGTAATCCTTTCTCATCGGATAGCCGATCCAGTCTTCTGGCATCAAAATTCGCTTGAGATTGGGATGTCCCTCGTAGATGATGCCGTACATATCGAAAGTTTCGCGCTCTTGCCAATCGGCAGTTTTCCAGATCCAGTAAACCGATGGACAACGTGGATCAGTGCGAGGGAGAAATACTTTGATGCGGACTTCTTCAAAGCGATCGCTTTTATCAATTCCATCATCAGTCAGCTTAGCTAGGTGGTACATACTCACCAAACTGTCACCAGCACCAGCATCATAACCACATTGACACATCATGTAGTTAAAGCCATATGCATACAACGCTGTTGAGAAAGGTAGAAGAAACTGGCGATCAATTTTTAGAATTGGTACACCTTGCTTATCCAATCCCAAAAACTCATGTTCAAAGCCATTGCTAGTTAACCATTGCGAAACTGGCGCAGTTACTTCGGTAGTAGCTAAGGCTGCTTCTTGATTTTCTTGATTATCTGCCAACGGTTTCTACCTCCTTCTGAGCCATTTGCAAAGCGGGTAAAGGAATGCCAGATTCCACCAATTCCTTAGGCGGAGCCATTCGACTAGGCATTTCTAGATATTGTCCAGTCAGAATTGGACTTACTACCTTCATTTCATGCTTAACGGCATAATACCGATGAGTACGGTTGAGGTTAGCTCTTTCGTTAAATCCTTCAGTACCGATCTTTTTCCGCAATTTGATAATTGCATCCATAATCGCTTCAGGGCGAGGAGGGCAACCTGGGATATACACATCCACAGGGATTAGCTTATCAACACCGCGAACTGTCGTGTAAGAATCAGTGCTAAACATGCCACCCGTAATCGTGCAAGCGCCCATGGCAATTACATATTTCGGTTCTTGCATCTGCTCATAGAGACGCACTAGAGCAGGAGCCATTTTCATCGTGACTGTCCCTGCGGTGATGATCAGGTCAGCTTGGCGAGGGCTAGAACGAGGCAATAGTCCAAAGCGATCGAAGTCAAATCTGGAGCCAATCATTGCCGCAAACTCAATGAAGCAACAGCTAGTGCCATAAAGCATTGGCCATAGGCTGGACATTCTCGACCAGTTATAAAGGTCGTTGAGGGTAGTCAAAACGACATTATTTGATAAGTCTTGGGTGACTTGTGGCGTTGCCGCAGGATTGATGAGGCGTTGGGTTTGTTCTTCGATACTGAAGTCCAAGCCAACATTTTCGGATTTCATGACCATTCTAAGGCTCCTTTTCTCCAAGCGTAGACTAGACCTAATACCAGAATGCTAATAAAAATAAGTGCTTCCACAAATGCAAGCAAGCCTAGTTTACTAAATGCAACTGCCCAAGGGTATAAAAATACCGTTTCTACGTCAAAAATAACGAAGGCAAGCGCGAACATATAATAACGAATATTAAACTGTATCCAAGCTCCCCCAATAGGTTCACAGCCTGATTCGTAGGTGGTACGACCTGCGGCTCCAGACTGTTTTGGGCTTAACAGAGCAGAAAGTCCTAGCCCCGATAGCGGGACTAGCGTACAAACGATGATGAATACCAGTAAGTATTCGTATCCGCTTAAAACCAAAATTTATTACCTCTTCAAGCTAGCTTGACTAAAATCTAATTTGTAATGAACCTTAGCTCTTCTACACATTAGGAGATTCTAGATACATTATATGGGAGGGATGGTAGATGAAAATTTGTTACAGACTAGAAATTTTTCTATGGCTTGGCTTATATAATTGAAACTTATGTCAAATGCTGTTGATCTTGAGGCTTTAGCAGCGATCGCAGTTTTTTGGTTCACATGCAATTATCTGCATTAATTTGTCTCAGCATATATTTCTTTAATCGTTTTTATTGCTGTTTTTACTACTAATTTTAAATTTATGTTAGGCGGTGAAAAGCACTGTCTATCATGAGCAATCACGTTGTCGCTAATTAAAAAAATAATTAAAAAACTTTAGGAGAACCTATGAGTCAGGGTTTAGCAACGCTTTTGCGTGTAGGTACACAAAAATCTCATTCAGCAGCAGAGAGTACCGATTTTATCAAATGCTTTTTAAAAGGCGTGGTTGACAAGACCTCCTACAGTAGACTTGTTGGAAACCTTTACTTTGTTTACAAAGCGATCGAAGCTGAGTTTGAAGTCCACAAAAATGATCCAGTTCTCAGTAAACTTTATTATCGCGAACTATGGCGCGAAAAGAGTCTGGAACTGGATATGCTGTTCTACTTTGGCTCCAATTGGCGCGAAGAGTTTAAGCCTACTCCTGCCTGTGAAAAATATCTTGCACGTATCCGCGAGATTTCAGCTAATGACCCTGTATTGCTAGTTGCTCATGCTTACACTCGCTATATGGGTGATCTTTCTGGTGGTCAAATCCTGAAGAAAATTGCTAAAGAGGCAATGGGTTTACAGGACGACAAGGGCACTGCATTCTATGAATTTGATGATATTCGTAATCATGGTGAATTCAAAAAGCGCTACCGTGAAGCTCTTGACACCTTGCCTGTAGATTCAGAAACGGCTGAACGCATTGTTGATGAAGCTAATGCTTCGTTCCATATGAACATGGCAATGTTTCGTGAACTAGAAGGTAACTGGTTTGTTGCTTTAACCAAGTTCGGTTGGAACTCACTACTCACAAAGATCAAGGGTGAGCCCAAAGAAAACAGTTCGGCTCGTCGTGAATCTAAAGCGGCTAGTTAGCTTTTAGCAAACCCAAAAAGAAAAGCGCCCGCTACGCGGGCGCTTTTCTTTTTGGGTTTGCTATTGCGCCAACATTCCTCGTCCTAGCCATAGCTCTAGTAGCAAAATCAGAAAACCTATCATTGCTAAGCGTCCATTCCATACTTCTGCGGATTGGGTCATTCCCCATTCCCAACGCTCTTGAGGATAGAGTTTAGTATTTTTTTGAGGCTGAATAGTTTCCGAAAAGGTAATAGGGCGATCGCTTAAAGCTTTTGTCACAACATCGGCTAAGGCTTGAATAAAAATGGGGTCAGTATCAGGAGCAGGAACTCTCGCAAAGGTTTCAATACCAGCATGTTCGGCAATTTCGCGGTATTCCATATCGATTTCTTCGAGGGTTTCGATATGCTCGGAGACAAAGCTAATGGGCACTACTACCAATTCTTTTACACCCTGCTCAGCAAGCTCAACGATCGCTACGTCAGTATATGGTTGTAACCATTCGACAGGGCCAACACGACTTTGGTAGGCAAGCTTGTAGGGATTAGAGCGATTAAGTTTTTGCATGATCAGAGCCGCGCAAGTTTCAATCTCTTTTTGATAAGGATCGCCTGCTTCTTTGATGTAGCTGACAGGTACACCGTGGGCACTAAAGAATATATAAGCTTCACTAGGATTTTTAACTTGATCAAGCTTGGTTGCTATCAGATTTGACATTGCTTGCAGATAGCCTGAATTGTCGTACCAAGAAGGCACAACTGTATATTTAATTTTTTGTAATTCTGGATCTCGTTGCCAAATGCGATTTAGTAATCTAAAGCTAGAACCTGTGGTACTAATTGAAAATTGAGGATACAGAGGCAAAATGACTAATTCTTCGATTTTGTCCCGTTTGATTTGGGCGATCGCTTCCTCCGTGAAAGGATTCCAGTAACGCATTCCGATATAGACATTAACATCGTGACCATTTTGCTGAAGCTGCGATCGCAATGCTTGTCCTTGAGCTTCAGTAATGCGCCGTAGCGGAGAACCACCGCCAATTTTTTTGTAGTTTTCCTGAGATTTTTTAAAGCGCAGGGTCGAGATTAGCCAAGCCAAAGGTGCTTGTAGTAAAGGCGAAGGCAAACGAATAATTTCTGGATCAGAAAATAAGTTATACAAAAATGGGCGGACATCCTCTAGTTTGTCGGGTCCACCGAGGTTCAGAAGTAAAACGCCTAATCGCCCCATATCAATCGTTATATCCCTTTAAAATTTATTTATCATTAAGATCAAGTTTCACTAATTATAGCTAGCGTCAGGAACGTTATACCATTTTATCCAGATATTACAGCAATTTCCGAGCTGACGAACCACAATAAATTTTTGAAAGTGTTTCAATGCAATGCTTTCAAAGGTTTATTGATTCGGTTTTGATTGAAAAATGCTGTAAGCATTGATTTTGGGAAAAGCTAATAATTCTCATTTATGAGACTAATTTTGGCTAGTCCTAAAAAGGAAAGGATTTATATCGTGAGGATGGGCGGCGCGAAGCGCCGCCCATCCTCAACTATTTAGCACCACCTAATTTTGAGGTTTTTAGATTCAACCATGAGATTGTTGCTTCAATACTTGTTGCCTTTTCGCCTTCGGGCATTACAGGACGCTGTACCATAATAATCGGAATTCCTAATTCTCTCGCGGCGATAATTTTGGCATAGGTCGCATCACCACCACTATTTTTACTGACAATCGCTTGAATCTGATATTTTCGCAATAAATGGCGTTCTTGTTCTAAACTAAATGGCCCTCGATCAAGTAGTACTTCACTATTGGGTAATTCAATGTCAGGAGGATCGATGGAGCGCATTAAATACCAAGTTTCTGGATGAAATTGCGATCGCTGTAAAAATGGCTCTAGTTGTTGTCTTCCTGATGTAATAAATACTCGATTTATAGATGCAGGAATAGCTTGGGCTGCCGCTGCCACACTTTCCACTTCAATCCAATTATCGCCAGATACTTTCTCCCATTGTGGACGAACGAGCATGAGATGGGGAATGTTAGCAGCTTTAACTGCGATCGCGCCATTCATGGTGATTTGCCCCGCACAGGGATGCGTTGCATCGATCAGGAAATCTATAGCATTTTCTTTCAAGAAGTTAGCTAATCCATCCGTTCCTCCAAATCCGCCGATACGAACTTCCCCAACTAGGGCTGAGGGCGTTTTGGTGCGTCCCGCAAGAGAACTAATTATTGCTATTTCGGGAATAGTTGCCAGTTTCGCAGCAAGTTTAACAGCATCACCAGTGCCACCTAAAATGAGAACTTTTTTCATGATAGCCGATGCTTACCTAATCCAATTTTCAAGAGTCTCCTTAAGTTGTTGCCTGCGGATCGGTTTACTCAGAAAATCATCCATTCCGACTGCTAAACAGCGATCGCGATCTTCTGTAAAAGCATTAGCGGTCATCGCGATGATCACGACATGGTTAGATAGTTCAGCAGTAGCTTCGAGTTGGCGGATGGTCTCAGTAGTCTCATATCCATCCATTAATGGCATCTGACAATCCATCAAAACAATGTCGTAATCTTTAGTCTTAATTAACTGTAATACCTGTTCCCCATTCTCCGCTAAGTCTGATTGACAACCTAGTTGTGATAAGTATGCCATTATAACTTTCTGATTGACAATATTATCTTCTGCCAATAGAACTTTTGAGTTTTTTAACTTGTTCAAGCCACTATTATCTTTGGGATTACGACGAAGATTGGGAACCGCTGCGCTAGAAGGAAGAGAATCGCTCGCAAAAGTAGGGAGATCAATTCCCAAAGATAAACCAACTGCTTTTAATAGTCGTTGCTCTTTAAAAGGTTTTGTCACATATCCACTAAAGCCCTGATTAATTAATGTTTTGATTTCACCTTGGCGACTTGCGGTCAACATCGCAATAAGGGGTAAGTCTGCCAATTTCTCTCTCCCATGAATTTGTTTAGCAAATTCAGAGCCATTAAAACCAGTTAAACTCCAATCGATTAATGCTACATCAACTAGCTTGTCTGATTCTAAATAAGCGATCGCTTCAAGCATATTAGATGCTTCATAAGTTTCAGCACCTAGTTTAGTGAGGTAATAACGAATTGCATAACGAGAATGTTGATTTGCATCAATTACTAAAACATTTCGATTACTTAAAGCTTGTGAAGCATAACTCAAAGATTCAAGAGATTGGTTTGGCTGGAGAGAAAAAGGAATTCTGAACCAAAAACAAGTACCTTTTCCATTTGAGACAGGACTAGATACTCCTATCTCGCCTTGCATTAACTCCACTAACTGGCGACTGATCGCTAATCCTAATCCAGTCCCCCCAAAATGACGATTTGTAGATGTATCAACTTGCGAAAAAGGCTTAAAAAGTTTGTCCTGATTGGCGAGATCTATACCAATACCTGTATCTATAATGGAAAAACGTAAATAGATTTGAGGTTGTATTGCCAAGGTCAGTTCAAAGTCGCGATCGCGTTCAACTCGCACAATGATCTCACCTTCGGTTGTAAACTTAATAGCATTGCCAATTAAATTCACCATAATTTGCCGAAATCGAACTGCGTCTGCCATTAGAAAATTAGGTAAACCTTCTTCAAAACAAGCATTTAGTTCCAATCCCTGCTTATGTGCTTGTAGTGCAAAAAGCTCAAGAATTTCTTCTATAGATTGTTCTAAATTAAAAGGTAAACTTTCTAATCTCAACTCCCCTTCTTCTAATTTTGATAAATCCAAAATACGATTAATTAAACTAAGTAATAAATTTCCACTTAGTCGAATATTTTCCACAAAATCCTTCTGATTGTCGTCTAGAGATGTCCCAAGTAACAGGTCAGTCATCCCCAAAACGCCACTCATGGGAGTACGAATTTCATGACTCATATTAGCCAAGAAAATGCTTTTAGCTTTGGCTGATTGCTCGGCAAATTGCCTAGCAGTTAACAACTCTTGCTCTTTACGCTTTAGCCCTGTAATATCACGACCAACATAAACAAAGCAGTTATTTGGTTCAATACTATATTCGATTTGTTGATTCTGTATGTTTGAGCAAGAAAATTCTATCAAAATTTCTTCTTTCTTTTTTGATAGGCATGATATTTCAATGTTTGTAAAATAGTAATCACTATCTAAAGATTGTTGATTATCTGATTGAGCTTCAAGATAATTTTGATAAATTAAATCTAGTTGGTTTGGATATTTAAATAGTGAAGTGATCGACCTATCAACTAGCTCTTCTTGGGTATAACCAAACAAATTAATTGTCGCAGGATTTACAGTTTTAATTATGCCTTGATCATCAGTGACAATCAACGCATCTCCCACTGCAGAAATAATTTTGTCAATATACTCATTTGACTTTATTAAGGCATTAGCTAGTAGCTCAGACTCATTCGCTCTTTGCATTAACTCCTGAGACATAATCATCATATCTGTCACATCTTCAATACAGATCATGATATTTTGGTCTTTCTCCTCTAGTTCATCTGTGCCAATTATATAGAAATTAAAATAGAGAGGTTGTTGATGACTCGCAGAACGGGATACTCCTTTAATTTCAAAACTGGTGAGTTGGTTGAGCCAAATATTATTAAAAGCTTCTTCTAATCCAATTATTTCTGGAAATGCATGACGAACATCTCTATTTAACAAGGAATCATAAGGATATTCAGAAAATCTTTCGGCTCCGAACGACCTATCAGTGATTATAAACTGGCGATCAACCATAATGAATGATCGCTCTGAAGCAGCAAAAAGTTTTTTGAGGAGTTGTGAATATTTCATGGCAGATCCTCGCATAATAAGGATACTGAGTTGTTGTTTACTTAGAATATTTTCGCTTATAGTTTTGCTAATGTTTGGAAGCTTGTAATGATGAACTCATTCTATCATTAGCATTTGCCGTGCTAGTTTTTGGAATGTCTCATCAACCCCTTCACCTGTTTTAGCTGATGTGGTATGTATAGATATGTTAAGGTTCATAAATTCAGGTGGGATAGATTTCAATAGGGTTTCTCTTGCATTACTTTCTATTAAATCAACTTTATTTAAGACAACAATTGAACTAGATGTAGGATTAATAGATTGAAAAAGTTGCACATGATCTTTGAGGCTTTGCATACTGGATTGCCTTGTCACATCTCCAACAATTAACGCTCCCTTGGCACCCTGCAAATAGCTAGGAGCGATCGCCTTAAATCTTGTACTCCCTTCAATATCCCAGACAATTAATTGTAATTGTTTTAATTCTACTGGAGTATCATCTGACAAGCTGTTAATAGACACTAATTTGCGAGAGATCTTTACGCCAACTGTTGACAAGTATTTATCACTAAATTGACGATCAACAAACTGGCGGATTAGGCTGGTTTTGCCAACACCAAAATCACCGATAAGACATATTTTCTGAGAAATTACTTTGGCAGGAGAATGCATTTAATTAGATACGGACATTGGCTTTAAAATCGGTTGAAACTCTACCCACCTTAACATTTGGTCAGAGGGCTGCTGTATAGATATATCTATTATCCCAGAAATATGGATACGTTTAGCATTTACACCTCTTTGTAATAGTGCAGCTCGAACTGTTTGGGCGCGTTTTATTCCAAGTTGATAATTGATGGCGGGATCGCCAATATTATCATTTTTGACAAGAACCTTAATATTATAATCTGGATAAAGGTCTAGAAAAGCCTGAACTTCTATTAGCTTTTCGGTGTCGGTTGGTTCTAGGGTTGTCACCCACAGAGGAAAGTAGATTCGCGTTGATAACTTTGGGGTCAATATCGTGGCAGCATTACTAACCATAGTAATACCCGCGATTTTAGTGAATGCCTGTGTGATTTTTGGGATCATTCTAGGCTGTTCAATCTGTCCTGTAATTGTTACTTGTCCATCTTTAAATTGGCTCTGGATGTTGACACCCTGAGTATAGTTTAGGGCTTTAGTAAGGCGCTGGACTTCGAGCGCTACGAGTTCGGGATCAGGAGGTATATTGACGGTATAAATATTATTGTTGATTTTACTGTTGGCTATTTCTGATTTTGTAGATGCGATCGCTACTTGGTGGGCACGATCGCGTAAAGATTGATTTGGTAATTTACCTGTTAATTTGATGCGATCGCCATCGGCATTAACATTAAGTCGATAAACGGCAAGTTCGGGCGTACTGGCGAAGGCTTCTAAAACCTTAGCTTCAAGTTGGCGATAGCGATTAGATTGATATTGAAAAATCCCTATGGGCACAAAAACCAGTGCAAGTATAGCTAAACTCATAAAAAGCAAGGCTTTGGGTGATTGTTTAGAAGCTTTAGCCTGCTCAAATCCCATTAAATTCTTAAGTTCAATTTCAGCCTCCATTGGAACCGTACTGGGATCGCCATCAAATTCTTTGAAGCCCTCGCCATAAACTTGCACAATCCGACCAAATACATCGCGAATTTTGTTTACCAAAGCCGCGTCAGGTTCTCCCTTAATAATCACTGCGAGATAGCAATATCCTGCAACTTCCAGCAATATTTTGGAACCACTATAGTTAATTGCATCAAGTTCCGTTGTACTTTCCGATCTGGACATACATTCATTAGCAAAGCTCCGAATTGCCGTCAACATCCCTGCTAGCATATCTGAGTCGATAGGATCGCTCAAAGAATCAAGGTCACTTTTTTGGATGTCGATCATTACTAATCCCGAAAGATTATGGATCAGAAATATGGATTGAATTTCAAAGGGAACCGATTCTTTGAGGATTAACTCGGCTTCAGAAACACCTTGCATTTTGGCGCGAAACTTTCGCTGTACGCCTTCTACACTAAATGTTTGTTCGACTTTTTGGTTGATGGAGCGGATAGCTTCAGCGAAATATTTAGCGATCGTATTCCCAATTACAGGATAGAGCGCGTCAACCATGGCATCACGTTCGAGCACGATCTGTTGCTTAATTGCTGCTCCCATTTCTGGCGCAAGCGCATCAACGATTTCATCGCGATCAAGTCGAATTTGCTCGCGAATTGCTGCGCCAACTTCTGGTCCAAGTGCTTTAGCAATTTGCTCAGGGTTATTACGAATTTGTTCACTAATCGCATTCGGTAAAAGATCAGCGATCGCATGGCTCATTGACACTCGATCTAGTTGCGATCGCTCAAAAATCACCTCGGCTATAATTGGCGTAATCGCCTGACACATCTCTTCTCTAGCCTGATCTGCTTTGATGCTGAGCAACTCAGCAATAATTGGCAACAAAAGCTGAACTAATTCTGCTGGTTCATTAATTTGATTTTCTAACTGAGCAACGCGATCGCTAACCTTGTCAATCTCCATGGGGATATTGCTCTGTTCATCATCCATTGCTGAAAGTCGGCGAGAAGCATTTTGCAGCAAACTTTCCAATCCTTCAATTTTATTCATGATTGCAGGATTATTAACCTGACTTTCGACAATTCCCAGCTTTTGCTCAACCGCAATTTTAAAGTTTCGCAAATCTTCTAGCTCAGGAACAACCAGAATATCCTGTAACATATGAATTGCTTTGTCATCATCCTCTGTCAATTCTTCTAAATTGGTGATTGGTGAAAGGGATTGGGATATAGAAGGAGTAGAAGATGGAGATGGGATCTGAGAAATTGCTTGAGAAGGTGATTGAGTAATAGCTTGAGGTGTTTTCCGAGGAGTTGGAAGTGATGCTGATTGAGGAATCTGTGGCGATGCTATTGGGTTCTTTTCACTACCCAACAGAAGCTCTTGGATGAGATTTACCGTCTCTATTTCTCCTGTTTTTGAAGATTCGATTTTTTCTAAGATTGCATCGTCACTATGATTAGCTCGATTTAAATTTTCATGGTATCGATTTTGATCGTGATTCTGATCAAGCCCATTTAGATTAGCTGGCTGAATATCTCTTAAAAATGGCAGCTCATCTAACAGACTAGGGAAAGGATAGACTGAAGGCGATCGCGCTATATCTAAAACTTCTTCGTCTGAAGTTTTTTTTCTTGGTTTAACCGATAGTTTCTGTTCGATTTCCAATAATTTAGATCTGGGCTGAATCCCTCCATGACTATTGTCTTTATTGTCTTTATTTTTAATATTTAACAGACTTGAATTATCTATCCTTTGCTGTTTCTGGATGGTTTTAGGCTTTTCAGAATCAATAATATTTAAATCAGAGAGCAGGAGCAAAAACTTCTCAACGTCGCTGAGAGAATTATTTTGAGAATCGCCCTTTCGCTCCGACATAATATTTGGCGTAATGAAATATTTTGTACTATAGCAAATATGAAGGAACAAGAGACTTAAGCCTCTTGCTTTACAATAAAAAATTACCCAACCCGTAAAGTTGCGCCCCTGCGGGGCGCAACTTTACGGGTTGGGGTAATTTTTGCACAAGCACTTATTGGTTTAGGTTGCAGCTTAAAGTGATGTAATTTTGAATCTATGCCTTAGCTTTAGTAGATCGTGATGTGGTTCTAGCAGAAGTACTTACAGTGTCAGGGCTAGATGCAGTCGATCGCTCAGATTTTGGCTCCGAATCAAGTATACTGACTCGCTCGTACTTCTCTTCGACCTTTTCTTCAGCTGCCTCGCGCAGTTCAGGTACAAACTCAGAACCTTTGAGTCTCATGCCTAGTTCAAATAGCAACTCCGCCATGTCATCTTTAGAAAGCTTGTCTTCCCGAAGAATTGAAAAATGGCGATCTAGTTCCTCTAAAACTAGTGTTCGTAGTTCACGATTATCATTTTGTAAATTATCTCTAGTTTGTGCGAGTTCATCCCGTAAAGCCACACGTTGAGCTTCAACAGTTTCGTCGAGGGTTTCAATACTATTGGTAAACTTGCGGTTGATGCGATCAAATTGTTGACGCAGGTCGGCGGCTTCTTCTTGAGTTGATGCACTAATCGATTTTAGTCGCTTATCAATGGACTCAACCGCAGCCCGTAACTCACTTGCTAAAACTGATTTTAAGTCGCTAAGGCGATCACGGACATCTTGCTGCATAGCTGCAATATCCGACTCAGCCTTATCTAACCGACTTGTGTATTCGCGCAAATGTGCGCCGAAAATGATATCGCGAATTTGATCAATATTGCCTAAACGTTCGCGGATCTCATCTCTGGTGATTTCACCCATTAGGTTACCTCTAGGAATGATTTGAACAGATATAAAGTTTTCGCCCCAAGGACGTGAATGCGCATCAGGTCTTTGGCTATAACCAATACACATAACCATAGCAAAGTCTTGCCATTTTTGCTGTGTTTTGAGAAGAGTGCCAGCAATTCTAATCATGAGCCCAATTTTGAGAGTTCCAGCGACTACGGTGCTGAAACTCTCAAAATTGAGTTTGATATATAAAGAGTGCTTTGCTTTCCCCTCTACATTTTCGGCGTTAATTTGGGTAATATAAACAAAGCAATGCTATTTGGCATAGCTACTATTAGCAAAATATGTCTGCGATCGCCCAATTACCATACAAAAAGCTACGCTGGCAGAGAAATAAAATCTCTTCGTTTGCCCGCCAACGTGAGGTGTTTTTAGCTTCATTTACATTTCTGTTTTTTATCTGGTGGGATAGGTTTTGGCAAAACGAAACATCTAGTACACGCAGCAAAAGAGCAGAATGGCTTGTCCGCAACATGCTTGAGCTGGGCCCAACATTCATCAAAGTTGGCCAATCACTGTCAACAAGGGTTGATTTATTGCCGCCCGAATACATTATTAATTTGGCTAAGCTCCAAGATCAAGTTCCTGCTTTTAGCATTAAGGAAGCTAGAGACATCATCGAACTCGAACTTGGTAAATCTCTTTACACCATCTACCGAGATTTTGATGAGATTCCGCTAGCAGCAGCCAGTCTTGGACAAGTGCATCGCGCTACGCTACATACTGGGGAAGAAGTTGTTGTCAAGGTGCAACGCCCAGGATTAAGAAAGCTATTCGATCTAGATTTGCTTACAGTTGGCAAACTTCTCAAGGTCTTTTATCGCTATTTTGCTTGGACTCGCAGATATAATCTCGAAGGTATTTTTGAAGAATTTTTTGCGATCCTCTATCAAGAAATTGATTATGCGATCGAGGGAAGTAATGCCGATCGCTTTCGCAAAAATTTTGAGGGCTATCCACGCATAGTTGTACCCAAAATTTATTGGGACTATTCCACCTCTATGGTTTTGACCTTAGAATATGTACCTGGCATTAAAATTGACGATCGCCAAGCCCTTGAAGCCTGTGGCTTAAATCCCAAAGAAATTAATCAATTAGGAATTTGCTGCTATCTCAAACAACTGCTTCAAGATGGATTCTTTCATGCTGATCCGCACCCTGGTAATTTAGCAGTTAGCCCTAGTGGAAGCTTGATTTTCTACGACTATGGCATGATGTCGGAAGTTAAAACCATGGCAAAAGATCAAATGGTGAAAACCTTCTTTGCTGTGTTGCGTAAAGACACCAATGAAGTCGTTGACACATTGATGAGCATGGGTTTCATCGAACCAGTTGCAGACATGAGTCCGATTAAACGCATGTTGAAATTTATTTTGGATCGTTTCACTGAGAGACCTGTCAATATTTATGAGTTTGAGCAGATTAAAGGGGAAGTGGTCGCCATCTTTGAGAAGCAACCTTTCCGCTTACCTCCCAAAATGACCTATTTGCTCAAGTCCCTAACTACCCTTGATGGCATTGCCCGAATTCTCGATCCAGAATATAACTTCACTACAGCTGCCCAACCCTTTGTGAAAAGTATCGTTCTCACGAAAGGTCGGGGCAATACTTTAGGAGCCTTGGCTCAACAAGCTAAGGACTTTCTGGTCTATCAACTCAATAAACCTAGTCGCATGGAGATTTTGCTAGAACGTTTGGAAGAGAGGATCGAGCGAGGTGAGTTGATGATTCAGGTCAAATCTTCCGAAAGCGATCGCACTCTCAAGCGGATTAACATTGCGGTTAAAGCTTTAATTTATGCCTGCTTAACTGGTTTCTTGGCTCTAGCGGGAGCCGTGCTATTAGTCGGTACGACAGCGTACACTGGTTGGGCGATCGCTGCATTTACAGGTTCTTTTTTCTCTGGATTTTCACTAATTCGTGCTCTAGTCCAGCTCTCAATTCGCGAAAAAATTGATAATATTGCTGAACAATAACAAGAGAGATGGTGCTTTGCACCATCTCTCTTGTTACTTGGGGAACCAAAATCTCCAGTCAGTATTAGGATTCGTTGGTGGTTTATACAAATCAGGATTGCCTGTAAATAGAACTTCAGCAATTAGAGGGAAACTCTCAGTTTGGCTCGGTAGACAATTCCAATCTGGATGATGCCACTCATCAAGGCATAAAATCTCAGTCAATCCAGCGGGAATAAACGTTCCATATTCTTCTCGATTAGCAAGTAACTCTTCACGATAGTTTTCTAATAACGCGATCGCAATATTTGGCTCATGCTCAGAAAATAAATCTGGACGCAAAATAATCTTCAACTCTGATAAAGGAATAGGCTTACCGCGCACAGTTACATGATAGTCATTAGGCATTTCATCATATTTGATTTGTCCTGTGATGAGGTGGCGATCGCTATCAAATCCTTGTTTTCCTTGTACGCAGTTACCAACGCATTCCAATATAGTCACTAATCCTTCGCCCGATGGCCACCAAGCAATCGAGTTAAATAGAATTAGCCATCGGTTATCATCTCGAAACGCCAATAATCTGGAAGAAATATAGTCAATATTCACATTACCAAAACAAGGCATATCAAACGCATCAAAACGGCGATCGAGAAATTCTAGAATTTGTTGTGGTGATTCCATATATGTTTGCGGCGATGAAGGCATTGCAAAGGAATGTCTCTATCTTATATCTTTGATAATTTTATTGATAACTGACTGTTGAGATTCGATGCTCTTTACTAGACGAAACTGGACAAGCGATCGCAATAGATTATGTTCAGGATGTTTGACATGAAAATAGATATTTCCTGCTAAATAATCGGTTAAAAAACGTAATCCCAACTCAAAGGTAATCACACGAACTGCATCATAGATATAGGCATAATCATGCTCCGTGAGAAAAGATTGCGCCATTGAAAGATATCCCTGCAAAATCCCTTGACAGAGTTCCGTATCAAATTGAACATCTTCCCATTGATTAGTCTCCTCTCCAGCAGGATTACATCCCGATCGTAAACAATCACCGATGTCATAATGTACTAATCCAGATTTCACCGTATCGAGATCAATCACACTCACTGATAATTTTGTCTGCCGATCAAACAAAATATTATTCACCTTGGGATCGCCATGCATTGTTCGCAATGGTAATTTCCCTGTCGCTTTCGCATCTTCTAAAATATATGCTAAGCCCTTGCGATCGCGTACAAATTGCAAACAATAATCAACTTCAGGCGATCGATTAAAATTGCCTGTAGCAAGAACTTCCTCATACTGGCGAAAATAGCACGGGGTAATATGAAACCCCTCCAAAGTATCCGCTAATCTCTCTGGCGCTAAATCACTAGTCAGATGATGGAACGTTCCCAAAGCATAGCCAACTTCTCGCACTTGCTCAATACTTTCCATAACATCAAAGGATTGAGAATCTGCAATAAAACTCAGCGATCGCCAGAACTCTCCACTTTCAGTTTGCCAATAGTCTTGACCTTGATCAGTTTGCAATACTTGCGGCACGTCCCATCGCCTATCTAGTGGCGAGTTTTTAATGCGATCGCGCACATGATTTGCGTAGGTTTGCATATTCTGCATGACTAACTTTGGTTCGCGAAATACCTTTGTATTTATGCGCTGCAAGATAAAAGACTTAGCTGATGATTCTTGCAAAGAAACTAAATAAGTATCGTTAATATTGCCACTGCCAAAGGGTTGAATGTCAGCAACTTGTCTCTTGGCAGAAAACTTGTGAGCGATCGCCATAATTTGCGATCGCTCAAATTTATCGAACTGATTGTTTTGATCCATAATTTTTAATTGATATAGCTATAGACACTTATGTTAAGACAAAAACAAAACCCAAAAGAGAATTGCGGCGCTTCGCGCCGCAATTCTCTTTTGGGTTTTAGCTATACCAGCAATACTTTGGCTAAGCATAGTGTCATTTTTTAGGTAATCTAGACAATCTATCTAAAAATTTACATTGAGGTGCATTGTTGACAAAGCCCCCACCAATTATTCCGTTCCAACTTGCTTCCCGTCCTCATGGGTTGGCTAGATGGATGCCAATTATCGCTGTGTTGAAAAACTATAAGCTCCCTTGGCTAATGCAGGATATCGGGGCTGGACTGGTGTTAACCGCAATTCTCATTCCCGCAGGCATGGGTTACGCCGAAGCCGCAGGCTTGCCTGCCATTTATGGGCTATATTCCACAATCGTCCCGCTAATTGCCTATGCCATTTTTGGACCTAGTCGGATTTTGGTATTAGGCCCTGACTCTGCGCTGATTCCCCTAATTTCTGCGACAGTACTGCCGCTAGCTAATGGTGCTCCACTGCGGGCGATCTCGATCGCAGGAGTGTTAGCAATTTTCTCAGGCATCATATGCGTTGTTGCGGGGCTTGCAAGATTTGGCTTTATTACCGAATTGCTTTCTAAACCAATTCGGTATGGATATCTTAATGGAATCGCTGTAACTGTTTTGATCAGTCAATTGCCAAAGATCTTTGGGTTTTCGGTGAATGGCAATACGATTTGGGAAGAACTGATCGGCTTGCTACAAGGGGTTCACGATGGCAAGACAAACTTTACCGCCTTGGCGATCGGTTTATCTTGTTTGCTGGTGATTCTAATTCTCAAGCGACTAACAACTAAAATTTCAGGGGTCTTGGTAGCGGTGGTGGCGGCAACGGTAGTTAGTTCGATATTTGAACTTTCGCAGCGATCGGGAATAGTTGTGGTTGGATCCTTGCCACAGGGCTTACCCGCATTCCAAATTCCCAATATCGCTCCTATTGAATTCAAAACTTTGTTTTCTAGCGCTTTAGCGATCGCCTTAGTATCTTTTGCCGATCTGAGTGTGTTATCGCGGACTTTTGCGATAAGAGGAGGGTATAAAGCCGATCGCAATCAAGAGTTAATTGCTTTGGGGATTGCCAATATTGCAGCGGGATTATTTCAAGGATTTTCAGTGAGTAGTAGTGCTTCGAGAACACCCGTAGCTGAGGCAGCAGGATCAAAAACGCAGATTACAGGAGTAGTAGGTGCAATTTGTATTGCCTTAGTTTTGTTGTTTGCGCCGATGTTGCTACAAAATTTGCCCCAAGCAGCTCTCAGCGCGGTGGTAATTTCGGCGGGGCTAGCCATTTTTGAAATTAGCGGAACTTTGCGTCTATTCCATTTGCGACGATTTGAATTCGTTTTGTCAATTGTTTGTTTTTGTGGAGTCGCAATACTGGGAGTAATTCAAGGGATTTTTGGTGCAGTCGTTTTGGCTTTACTTGCTTTTGTTTGGAGTGCATGGCGACCATATTCTGCGGTACTCGGTCGTATTGATGGCATCAAAGGCTACCATGATATCCAAAGACATCCTGACGCTAGGCAGATTCCTGGGTTAGTAATCTTTCGTTGGGATGCACCGCTGTTTTTTGCCAATGCCGAAATCTTTTGTGAGCGGGTGCTGAATGCAGTTGCCTCAGCACCAACGGTCACAAAGTGGGTATTAGTAGCCGCAGAACCTGTAACCGATATCGATCTTACGGCTGCCGATGCGATCGCTGAACTTGATAAAACTCTATGCCAAGCAAGAATAGAATTATGTTTTGCGGAGCTAAAAGGTCCCACCAAAGATCGGCTCAAACGTTACGGACTATTCACTAAAATTGGAAAGGACGATTTTTTCCCTACCATTGGTCAGGCTGTTGATATGTATTTGGAAGTAAATAAAGTGGAATGGCACGATTGGGATGAATAAACAAAAGAATGCGGCGAATGAATACCGTCAAATGCACCGCATTCTCTTGTTTTAGGACTTAATGGCGATCCAATCTTTTTTTAGTAATGTGACAAAAGTAGCAATACCTTTAGAAAAGCCGACTGGGTCTTGCATCGCATACTCGGGGAAATCTTCGTAGTGTCGCCATTGTTCCGCTGCATTATGACGTAAATGTAAGACACGTTCGCCATCTTCAAGCTTCCAAAGCATTTGACCGCCAGTTGGGATATTAGACATGGTCTCCTCCTGTTATGTTAACCAGAATTCTCAACATTGGCATGAGCTACCAGTTGTTATTCACAATTTTGGCGATCCCAATATTAAATTCTGTAAATATCGATACCTTTGGTATAGCCATTAGTATCAAACTAGTGTATAGGTGAACACTTCGAGTCTAACTATGTCTAGAGAGATAAATAGGCAGCATAAAGTGAAACCTATTCATTTTGGTTCTTAAGGCAGTAAATTTTCCATCGCTGCCCCAACTACTCGATAGTCGCTATCCTGTCTGAGAGTAGACATTGCTTCCTTTGCTTCAGGAGTATCAAACTGCATCAAAGCATAGGCAAGTCTGACTCGAATATATTCCAATTCCGAATCTTTGAAACTTAAGAGTTTTGCGAGTGCTGCATCAGACTGACGTGATTTAGATAAAGCCCCTAAGCCATCAATACAAGATTCTTTTACCCCTGCATCCTCACCTTCTAGACCAAGATTACAAATTTCCAAAACTTCTTCATAACATTCCATTTCTACTAGGGCCGCTAAGATACTACGACGCACTAGCCAGTGAACATCCTTGACAAAAGCTTGAACTAGATGGGAAGCAGAAATTCGATCAAAGAGAGATAGCGAGTTTGCGGCCTCTGCCCTGACATTGGGAGTATTGTCAAAGCGCATGATTTGAAGCAGTGCAGCAAAGGATTCTGATGTTTTCTGTCTACCGAGTTCACGAGCAACAAAGGTACGCACTAAAAATTCTGGATCTTTTATCTGTTCCATTAAGATGGGAACGGCAATATCTGCTGAATAATCTTTAAGGGTTGCGATCGCTTTAATCCGATATTGAAAATCAGGATTTTGGAGATCGGTTTCGATTTGAGTGAGATCCATGGGATGAGATACTTCGATAGGATAACAATACTTTAATTAAACCTTTTAACTATGTCTCAATTTCAACTGAGTGATAAAGTTCGCGAGCTAATTAAAAAATCACGAATAGTAAGTTTTACAAATTTACAGGATGCCTACCCTATTGAAGTAATTCAGTGCTTGCAAGCTGCCGATGATCAAAGTCGCTATCTTACGGATCAAGATTTACAACAGATGCAAGAGCTTGCTCCAGCGATCGCAAAGTTTATTCCTATTGTGCAGCTTCTGCGCGATCGCGTTAATGACATCATCGACGAAGCCAGAGCCGAGGTTTTACAGGCATTTCCCAAAATCACCCAAGAAGGCGGCGGGTTATATCCTGCTGAGAGAGCAAATGCTTGCTGGCGAGATTTCTGGCATTTTTTGCGGTGCATTACTTACGGCATCGCCGAACAGCGTACTGACTATCTAAGTGCAGAGGGTTTGCAATATATGAACCTGTTGTATCAAGAGTTACAAGTACCGCTAGATGCTATGGTTGTGGGTTTAGAGGGGATTAAGACTGCAAGTTTAAAACGTTTGGAATCAGAACAAAAATCTGAATTAGCTCCATATTTTGATTGCTTGATCGATCAGCTAAAAATGTTTGCATAAAGTATTTGCCGTGAAAAAAGCGGCAAATACTTTATGCAACCGAATCAAATAACATCGTGGTCATGTAGCGATCAGCCCATTCTGTGCCAAAGGATTTTTCTAGCACCCGACGAGTTTTGTCGTTTTGTTGTTGCTTTTCGCAATAATATTGCTGACCAGCGATCGAGCTTGCCACTTCAAGATCAGAAGTCAGAGGCTTGGTTGCACTGGCTATTTGGCAATGGATCGTCAAAAAGTCTCCCACTCGTTGCAAAAATGCTTGCTCTTCCAGTGCACCCATTGGACGCACAAACAAACAAAATTCCGAGAAAATATCTGCCCATTCTGGCAAAGCACGGGGCTGCGAGAAGTTGAGATCAGGTAATGCAGACAAGGCTAGATTGTATACAACTGGGAGCGATCGCTCGGTATTTACAGGCGAAAGATCAGCGATCGCAGCACTAATTGCTCCACCACGACCACCAACAATATCAGCTCCAAATATGGGCAAAGCATATTCGGGATTAGGAAACATCACACAATGCAAAATATCCAGCCCGTTGCCAACTTGAGCTAGTTCGAGATGCAGCTTACGAAATTGGGGCGCTTGATAGCAAAGATTTTCGATCACCAGCTTTTCTCCTTCCAGATGACCCTCAATATAGCCAAGTCCCTCTGGGACTCTATAGGGGGATAGCTCTAGATTGGTTTGCCATACTTTTTCGATGCATTCAGCTAACTGGCAAATTAAAGCATGTTGGCGGTTTCGCAATGATGCTGGCATAAACATTCGATATACGTTTCTATTTGAGTATAGAACGGCGATCGTAAAAACTCTACAAGAAATAAAAAGCTTTGCAAAGTAAAGTTTTTTAAAATCAGCACTCCTGATAAAAAACAATTTGAGGGATTCCAGCGCCTCCGACGCTGGAATCCCTCAAATTGTTTTTTAGAAAGTCCGCTGTATGCAGACTTTCTAAAAAACAATTTTTAAAATGAAAATTGCTATTTTAAAATTATTTAGTGTGGTAAGTGTCAAAATAGTTTTTAAAGTTGCGAGATTGAGGCGAAATGATGTCACTAAAAGCTGGCAAAGAGGCTTTATTGCGAAAGCACTACACTGAGGCGATCGCCATCTTGACTGAATATAGCCAAGAGAGTACCGATCTAAGCTCTAAAGACTATATACAAGCCCAAATATGGCTAGTTTCAGCATACAAAAAAACGGGGCGTGCCGATAAAGCGATCGCTATTTGTGAGCAATTAGCAACAACTTCTGACCCACAGTTGCAAAAATGGGCGCAAAAATCCTTAATTACACTTCAGAAGGCGCTTGATGCTCCAACTGATGATCGGATCAAGCGGAATGAAGATGTCGCCTCGGTCATCAAATCAGATCCTCGTCGTTATCGCAAAAAAGACGTTACCTTATCGCTTCCCTCTCGTTATACATATTTTCTGATTGCGGCGATCGTGTTGACGATCCTTGCAATTATCGGTTTGCAATTTTTAATTGGTTATGGAATTTCGCGAATTTTTACAGATTTTTTCTCTGAAGCTTGGCTAACAACAACGGCGATTATTACAACGATATTCAGTATTTTGCTGTTCTTTATGTCGCCTTGGATTATCGACATTACACAAAAGCAATATCATCGTATTCAATGGATTACGCTTGCCGATCTAGATGAAAAAAGTCCTGAATCTGTGGAAATCATTGAGAACTTTTGTGAAAAGTACAATATTTTTGTGCCACGACTGGGATGGATTGAAGATGATGCTCCTGTGGCTTTTACCTATGGCGTAATATCCAACTCAGCTAGAATAGTGGTCAGTCGTGGGTTATTTGAGTGTCTAGATGATGACGAAATTGCAGCGGTTTATGCCTATCAGCTCGGTCGGATTCGGAACAAGAGTTTTGCAGTTTTGACTTTTGTTTCTGCGCCCGTTCAAGTTCTCTATTACATCTATGTCCTCCTTAGCCGCCAAAGCTATCGTGCTAAAAGTGCTAAGCAAGTCTGGCAAGTCGTTGCTACCTTTGCCAATATTCTTTACTCTCTTAGTAATTATTTGTTGGTTTGGCTTTCTCATGCGAGTACGATTGTCAGCGATCGCTTTGCCGCAGAGCTAACTGGGAATCCCAATGCACTGGCAAGGGCGCTCCCAAAAATGGCGCGGCAGATGTTGCCTTACAATCAGCCTGCCATGCCCACCAATCGGCTTTTAGAATCGACAAGAGCAATTGGCATCTGCGATCGCCAAACCATGACTGCGATCGGGCTAGCGATGGAAATTGCCCATTCAGGACAGACCGATCAAGATCCCTATCGAGTATTTCTCTGGGAACTCTTTAATCCTTGGCGGCGTTGGCTAGAAATTCATTCTACTCATCCATTGGTTGGAAAAAGAATGAAATTTTTGGCTGGATATTCCAAACAATTGGGGCTGTTAACAGAATATGATTTTGCGGAACTATTAAAGGAAGAGAAGAAACTTAATAAAAAGCTTTTATATCGAAATTTTTGGCGCGATTTATTAATTCAAGTCTCCCCAGTTGTCGGTGTTGCGATCGCAATCATTGCTGCGATGCTGTTATCACAATTATTTAACCGATGGTTATTACTCAGCCTATCAATGATTGGTTTAGGTTTAGGTTTTATGCTGCAAGGCAGTTTACGCTATCCAGATTTTCGCAAAGTTGCCGACACCGATCTGGTGAGCTTACTGATCGATCCCTATGCCAGCTATGTCCAAGGCATTCCTGTGCAAATCCCAGGCGAATTACTAGGCTATGGCACTGATGAATTTTATATTGGCTATTCGATGCGGTTGGAAGATCAAGGCGGTTTGGCTTTTATTAACTACATTCCCAATTTCCGTCAATGGATTATCGATCCTTCTAATACAATCAAGAATCTAGAAATCCTCTGCGATCGCTCCGTAATTGCGACAGGCTGGTTTCGACGTGGTAAGTTCCCAATTATTGATCTATCAACGTTGCAACCAATCATGGAGGATCGCCCCAAGCAACGCGCCTCTCTTACCAGTTATCACCAGTTCTGGAACAATATCGGCAGTTCAATTCTAGTTTTGATGGGTTTATCTCTTTTACTATTAACTTCTAGATTGTTCTAAAATCTGAAGTTATACCAAAACACAAAGTGGCGCAGCCATTTTGTGTTTTTCAAACCCTTACATGGTTTTTAATTTACAGAAGTGTTGTCACACTTTTGTGAATTGGTATTATGGCAATGATTGAGTTAGTTAGGATAAATAAAATTCCAAAATAGTAATGGCGGCGCTTTGCGCCGCCATTACTATTTTGGAATTAGGGTAGGGGGAATCTCTATGATAGTAAGAGGGCTTTAGCTCTTTAAAATTGTGGTTTAGTTGGCTGTGGAGTGATAAAAATAGCGATCGCATTATGTACAGGTGCAATCTCAGTTATAGGACGATTGAGAATCTCACCGCCAAGAAATAGGCTCGAAGAACTACCGCCATCAAGATTAAGAGCATCAACTGCTCCCATCTTTTTGAGAACTTCCGCAGTTTGCAAAAGATTTGGGGCAATTCCTTCTGGGGCTGCTTGGACAGTAGCAAGAATTAGTTTACCCTTCTCTTTAGTAGTAGCGATCGCACTGCGATTAGCTGCTTGAGTATCAAATCCCGCTTGGAATTGTTCTAATTTTCCATCTAGAGATAGACTGCCATTTTTGAGGAGCAACGGCCCTGCTCCAATCAAATTGGCGAAACTGGCAAACTTATCAGGGATAAAAGCTTGACGACCGCGAACAGTCATCCCTACAGGTAATTTTTTGGCTGCTTCAGGAGTTTGTCGCGCCACTAAAATATAGCCATCGCTGGGGATGGCTATCTCTCCAACTCCAACTGCATTGCCTTGATATTGGGCAACAACCCGTTCACCACGCACCACGATTAAAAGCTCATTTTCGGTAAGTGGAGAGTATACACTGCCCCAATTAGGAGTGTAGCGAGCAATGCCTCTTTGCACATAGCCACTATTGAGATTAGTAAGTGCGATGGTTTCTTGACTTGCTGTGCTAATCTCTTCTTTGAAATTGAGTCGATCAACAAGGGTTTCTCCTTTCTCATTCCAAGCGATCGCCCCTCTAACCAATGCGGTTCCTGCTAACCAGCGATTGCCTTCCCGAATTGCGCCAACGGGCAATTTCCGAATCCGATTAAAAAATCCGCCATTAATTGCTCCCACTGCTTGCGCTTGTTGCACCATTTGCGGAAGAGGCATTAGACCTAAGATTCCATTTGGCGATCCATCAGGATTACTCCAAATTGGACGTAATTTTAATCGTGGTGATTTCAAATCAACTTCTAAAGCTGTAACTGAAAACTTAATTGTTTTAGGATCTTTATCTGTTTTCGGTTTGGTGGGAATTTCTACAACTCGCTCAATCCTTCGCAACCCTTCCGCCCATTGTACCGTTAAGCTCGGTGGAATATAGTCGCGCCGTAAATCAATCACAATCTTGGGTGTCGGACTACTCAGCATCTCGATCGCAGGATTAATAGATTCATTCATTTGAATCTGAATCTGGGTTAATTTACCTTGTGGCTGCACATTAACCGACTTCACTAAATTCCCTGCGATCGCATTCAAGCCAATGGGCAACCCAGATGCTACTTCAGCGGATACAAATACCGTAATCACATTGCCTTGCTGAGTAACGCGCCAAGGAGTGCGGCGATTTAGATCAATTACAATGCGATCGCCCCAAGACTGCTTACTGCGTCGGACAGCTTGCATTGCAGCATCAGGGGTGTAAATATTCAGAGCATTTCCCGCGATTTCCGTCCGCCATTGCTCTGCGAAAGGCGCAAGATCGAGATAACGAAATTGCCCTGTATTGTCGAAAGCAACCTGCGAAAATGTGGGGGTAGAAAACCATCGCAATCTTTGGCGATCGGCTTTATCCGAATCCATCATCTGCACCCCTAAACCACCTGTCAGCCAGTCCTCCTGCACAAACAGGCTTTGCTGCCCTTGTTCTACTCTCCTGATCCAACGCCCTGACCAAGGCTGTCCATTTAATTGAATTACAGTTCCACTATCGGGTATGGTCGCCGAGGGGGCGCTGTCAGCAATTAGAAATTGGCAGCTAACAGCAACAAGAAAGGGAATTAGCGTTTTACGATATGTCATGGTCATAGTGCTAAACGAGGATTAATTTGAAAAATATTGAGCCACTTCGTGGCTCAATATTTTTCAGGGATAGCTTAAGGCGCAGGATTAAAATATTGTGCGTGAACGGTGTCTATTTCAGCCAAAATCTCATTATTTAACTGAATACTAGCACTGTCGATATTTTCCTTGAGTTGTTCCATCGTCGTTGCACCAATAATCGTACTAGCTGTAAACCAACGACCTCGAACAAATGCTAGCGCTAATTGGGACAATGGCAAATCATATTTTTTGGCGATCGCAGCATACTCTGCTGTTGCTGACTTAACATTCACCTTGTTATAGCGCTGCCCAAAGTTAGGAAATAGATTTATACGAGTATTTGTTGCCGAACCTTGAACATACTTGCCAGACAAATACCCAAATCCAAGTGGACTATAAGCTAGCAAACTCACTTGCTCCCGATAACAAGCTTCAGCAAGGTGGCTATCAAAGGTGCGATTGATCAAGTTGTAAGCATTTTGGATCGATAAAATCTTTGGTAAACCAAGCTGTTTTGCAGCATGGCTAAATTCACAGATCCCCCACGCAGTCTCATTGCTGACTCCTAAATGGCGAATTTTACCTACTTGAATTAATTCAGCAAAGGTTTCTAGTTGTTCAGCAATAGTGACTATTTCTCGCTCTTGCTGAGGATCGAAGGCAACTTGACCAAACATCGGTACGTTGCGATCTGGCCAATGAATTTGATAAAGATCAATATAGTCTGTTTGTAATCGCTTCAAGCTGTCATCTACGGCTTGCAAAATATTTTTGCGACTAAGTGCTGCGATCGCATCATCCCGTAACCACTTGTAATTGCGTCCTGTTCCAATAATTTTGGTCGCAATAATTAACTTGTCGCGTTGTTGCTTAATATGCGGTTGGGCTAACCATTCACCAATATATTTTTCTGTCCTACCTTGAGTCTCAGCCTTGGGTGGGACTGGATACATTTCCGCAGTATCAATAAAGTTTATTCCCTGTGCGATCGCATAATCTAGTTGCTCATGGGCTTCAGCGATCGTGTTTTGCTGACCATAGGTCATTGTCCCTAAGCAAATTTCGGACACCAAGAGTTCACTTGAGCCAAGTCTATTGTATTGCATGGTTAAAGCTACATATATACCGCAAACATAACAATACTATCCAAAACCCAAAAATGGGAAAGCTGCTTTGCAGCTTTCCCATTTTTGGGTTTTACCAAAAAACAAAATATGTCATATGCTCAAATTAGTGTTATAAAGTTCGCAAACTAGACGCAACCAATTAAGCCAATTAAAAAAATTAGTGCCAAACTTAGTCCCTAACGTTATTCCAGATGGCATTGTTACGAGGTGATTTCTTAAAATGGAGAACAATAATATTCGTAATAGTTCTTACGAGCAGACCCTCGCGGGAGTCACCAAGGACTTGTCAGATCTGCGGGCAAATATCTTGGGCAAGCTCAGCCGTGAAATTTTGATTTTACAAGCTCAAAAAAATGCCCTAACTGATGACATTCAGCGCCTCCAGTCTCAACGCAAAGAACTAGAGGTCTTAACTGTTGCACAGCAAGGGATGAATCAACAAGAAATCCAACGTCAGCAATGGATTGAGCAACTTGCCCAAGCGATTACTTTTCATCTTAAGAATGATGTGATCGTTACAAACTCAAAGGTGCTTAGCGATCACTCCGAAAATTTTGAGCAGTTAATGCTAAATCTTGATGGTGCTATTCGTGCCACATTCCAGTCCTTGCAACGGGATGTGGATACCTATCAGCGAGATCTTGATGATCAGATGCAGCGCATGTACACGCAGAGACAGCAAGGCGAGCTAATGCTCTCGGCTCTTGTTGAAAGAATTGATGAATATTTACGGCGATCTTCGGGCGATCGCTCTGGTGGGGGATATATAGCTGGAAATCCACCAATCAACTTCACTGGGACATCTGGTTTTGCGGGGGCGATTGGTACTAATGGCAACAGCACAGCCCCTACTGCTCCTAACGGCAATGGTAATTACAATCAGATTCAGATTCCCACATTTCACAGCAGTCAATTTAGGCAATATGACCAAAATGACACGCACCCCTATACAGGTGATCCTACTGAACCATTTAACTCTTTAGAGTCAGAACCTCCCATAGTTCAGCCAACTAAACGTCTTAATGATTGGTGGGTTGGATTTATATTGGTCTTGGGGGCTTCGGTGGTTTTGTCATTGCAGAATATTTTGGTAAGAGTAATTTTCTCGAACTCCAATATTTTGGGAATATTTAGCTTTGGTGGATTGATTAAACCAAGCATCCCCAACTCCTTCATTTTGTTGCTGTTGCGAATGTTGTTTGCTACACCGATTATGTGGATGGTTGCTAAGTTCATTTTTCGGGTAGATGTATTACGAGACTTTCAGCAACTACTTACCCCTAACCGCAGATTATTATTCTGGCGGGTTTCCTTTAGTGCTTTATTACAATTTGCTTCCTTTGCATTTATTTACCTTGCTCTAGGCATTTTGAAGCCAAGTCTGGCTGTAACACTATTCTTTATTTTCCCAACCGTTACCGTTTTGATGGCTTGGTTCCTATTTGGCGATCGCCCTAGTAAGGAGCGCTGGTTTATCATTGGCGTAATCTATTTGGGCATCATGCTGACCAATAATATTTTGGGGGGCATTAAGCCTGAAACATGGGGCGTAATTTCGGCAGTATCTTCAGGTGTAGCTTTTGCAGGCTATATCATTACCTCACAGGCTTGTTTCAAACAACTAAATCCTGTTTCATTTACGTCTATTAACTTCGCTATCATCTTGTTGCTTTGCCTAGGTACACTACCCTTCACATTAGCTTCAATTTCTCTCAATGGTTCGCTAGTATTCATGTGCTTCTTGATTTCTATGACCACTTTGGGTGGTTATCTATTAACCAGTTTTGGTACAAAGCTCATGGGTGCTGCCCAAGCATCGATTATTAGTGCTAGTGGCCCTGTATTTACTACATTTTTAGCATTCACAATTTTGGGTGACAAACTAGATCCGATGCAGATATTTGGGGTGTTTCTGGTTACGGGTGGAGTAGGTTTACTCAGTTTGCAAAATATTTACAAGAAGCCTGCTAAATGAAAAAGGTGAATTCGTGCGAAGTGTCCCTTCACCTTTTTGATCTAAAATCCTGTAAAGTAGCTATTACAAGTCCTTAGGGATAAAAGTGGTCAACCAGTGGTCAAAACCTCACATCATCAAGATCAAGAATCAACAACATCAACATCGCAAGCTCATCAGGTAATGCGATCGCTTTGGTTTGGGCTAGCTCGCAAACAGGGTTTACCAGTTTGGGCTTTGTTGGCAATTTTTCTTGTGCTGCTGCTGCTGTGGAATTGGCAACTAATTGCAGCAACTAGTGCAGGGATATTCGCTATGACTGCGGTCTATGTGATGCAGGACTGGAACTGGAATGTAGTTCTATGGCGAATTCAGAAGTTTTTGCAAAGCCCCTATCGACATTTGCCCCTATCGGTTGCTAGTGGGACGGTGACAGTTTTTCTGACCTATACTGTATTAGCAGTATGGTCAAATCAAGAAAATCATTGGTTAGCATCAGCTAACATTTTGCAGCTAGGCGCAACTTTAGGAATTTTGGTACTGCTAGTTCGTCAAGCTTTTAAACAATGGTTGCAACGTCAACAAGATAATTTTGACCAGCTCATTGCTCAGCTTTCAGTAAATGATGATCTGGCGCGACTAATTGCGATTAAGCAGATCAATCAATATGTGCAAAACAATCGGCTACCTGTAGCTCAAGAAAGAGCGATCGCTGATTATTGTCAGATATTGCTTAATCGGGAAACAGAGACAACCATGCAAGAAGCAATCTTTGAAACTCTAGAATCTTTGCAATCGATTACTGACAAACCTGCACTAAAACGATCAGCTTCAGCTACCCATATTAACTGATGTTATTTGTGACGCTCAGCGCTCCAAAAAACATTGCTCTAAAGGAGATGTTTACTAAAGATTCATGCTCACTAAAGATCAAATTCTCGATCGCCAAGTTGCCTTACTAGTTCAGGGTACTCCTGATGCAGAGACTGCCAGTGCAGTTAGTTTGATTGCATCGGTACTAAAGGCGATCGCTCAAAATCTTAAATATACGATCTATTTCGTGATTCAAGATATTGAAGGTGGCTGGTTACTGACACCACTTAGCAATCACGATAATCCTGAAATCGAAAAGACGACGATCTACGCCTATTGCGATCGCACTCCTGCCAATATTGACAGGTTTAGGCTAAATGATGAGCATCTCGAATGTGGGGAATACAATGTAATTGATATGCTGTTTCGGCTAATTGGCATGAAACAGGTAGATAGCATCGTATTTTTTGATCGGGCAACAGATACGCAAAATGGTATCGAAATTGTGCGTACGGATATTGAAGAATTATGCGAGAAACAAATTAAACGCGCTCAGTTTGGGCTGCAAAAGCTCAACGAACTGAAAAATAATGCCAATATTGCTTAAAACATCATAGGCAGCGCAACATGCTACCTAATTATAAAAAAAGAGAACGCTTTGCGTTCTCTTTTTTTATTCGTGATCGATTTTTATTCGTGGTCGATGAATCCGCACATGACTGCACCATCGATAGAACCTTTGCCACTAACTAAACAAGCGAGTTTATCTTGATGGCTCATGGTTACAATGCGATCGTAACTATGACCAGAGAGTAGATTGTCTGCGATCGCTATTACTTCAGGAGTGGTATTAACCGCAAGGATAATTTGATTGCGGTTAATGTCAGCATTTTCATAACGAACTTCAGTTTGAGGAGCAGTAGGACTTTGATAAAGGGCGGCGATGATCGCTTCTTGGGCATTTACTGGTGCAGCGATCCCGAAACCTGAAATGACGAAACCCGAAATGGCTAAAAATGTTGCTACGATTGTATTTCTCATGACTGCCTCTACTCTGCTTTCTCGAATTGCTTCCAACAAGTTAGAAAACTAAATTTCTATAATTTAATTTTCTAACAAAAGTAGCGATCGCTACTTCCTGCTATCAACTCAACCGACTGGGTGAACTCGATTCATGAGTGATTAACTCAATAACAACATCATCAAGCTTTATTCAATAGTTGCCAGTGACATCAGATATCTACCCTTGTGATTGCGATCGCAACCTATAGTGAAAAGTAAAGGCGGCTTAGCGTCGCCTTTACTTTTTAGGTTTTATACTGACAATAGACTAAACAGCTAAGAACTAAAAAATGAAGACTCTAATTAACTCTTGTTTGGTGGTTTTAGGATTAACTGGCGCGATCGCCTCAATTAGCTGGACAGACTCAGCCTTTGCTGATCCCAACCAAGTTCGTCAAGTTTTACAAACTAGAGATTGCCAAGGTTGCGATCTTTCGCGCACAAAACTTAGTTTTTCAAATCTGAGAAATGCCAACTTACGCTATGCAAATCTGTTTTCTGCTGATCTTAAACTTGCTGATTTACGAGATGCCAACCTAGTTGGCGCGATCCTTGATAAAGCCGATTTAAGAGGAGCAGATCTCACAGGTGCAGATTTGACAAGTGCTTATATGTCCGAAACTAATTTCTGTGGAGCAATCATGCCCGATGGACAAAAATCAAGCGAAGGCTGCCCTAAAGCTCCAAAATAGACAATTCTCTATTGTATTTGTGTAGAATTGTATGCAAAGGCTTGAGAAAGTTGGAAAAGTATTAACTAAACTCAATTAAAGCTTTAGGCTAGAGATTATTTGAGTTGATCTCACGTCCTTATATTTATTCGTCCAAGCGGAGTTCCGCCCTATGATTGACGCTATTATCATCTTTACATTCATCCTAGCGGGAGCAGGTACTGGCTTCCACGGTATTGATTTCCTACCATCGGATGCGATCGCCAATCTCAATATCCAAAATTTACGTTGGGTAACCCTTGGAGTTGGATCTGTTGTCGGCCTAGTCGCAGGATTGATTGTCCAAAATACCTATCGCCGTGTCGAGACGAATATTCGATCAATGCCGCTTGAGACGATTTTGGGTCGGGCTGTTGGTTTGGTCTTTGGATTACTGGTTGCTAACTTGATGCTAGCGCCATTATTTTTGATACCAATTCCCAATGACTTTGACTTTATTAAGCCACTCACTGCAATTTTGGTGAGTATTATCTTTGCCTATTCAGGGATGACTCTCTCTGATACTCACGGACGTGCATTGTTACGTTTGATTAATCCCAATAACGTCGAAAGCAGCCTGATTGCTGATGGCACATTGCGTACTGCTACAGCAAAGGTTTTGGATACTAGCACGGTGATTGACGGCCGGATTCAGACCTTAATGGAAACTGGCTTTTTAGAGGGGCAACTATTGATACCCCACTTTGTGATTCAAGAATTGCAGACGATCGCTGATAGTTCCAATGATCAAAAGCGCGTCCGTGGTAGAAGGGGTCTAGATATTCTCAATAACATGCGCGATCAATTTAGCGATCGCATCACGATTCATTCAGCAGATTACGAAGACTTACACACAGTCGATGCTAAATTAGTGCGCCTAGCTCAAGAATTAAGCTGTACCTTGATTACCAATGATTACAACCTAAATAAAGTTGCAAATTTACAACAAGTTGAAGTTTTAAACATTAACGATCTTGCTCAGGCTTTACGTCCAACCTATTTGCCAGGCGACTTAATCGAAATTAAGGTGCTTAAGGAAGGAAAAGAAGCTTCCCAAGGAATCGGCTATCTTGAAGATGGCACAATGGTTGTCATTGAAGAGGGTCGTGAATATCTCGGTAAGCAAATTATTGTGGTTGTCACAAGTGCTTTGCAAACTTCAGCAGGTCGGATGATTTTTGCACGTCACGAAGCGATCGCTACTGTCTAGCTTTTAAGGAAAAGGGAAAAAGGAAAAAGGAAAAACCAATTTCTAATTACCAATCCCCAATTACCAATTACCAATCCAAAATCACCTATGCAAGTTTCGCCATCCCACTCACAGCGACAATTGGTATCAGGTAAAGTCGGTTGGGGATGGAGACAGGCGACTTTGCCTATTTCTGCAAACTTTTTTTTTGCTGGGTTGTTGATTCTCGTAGTGGCGATTGCACAATTAGTGCGGATCGGAGAGTCAACTTTTTTAGCTATCGCCAGTCTTGCTTTGCTTGTAGGTTTTGGGATCGGCATATATTTAGCTAAATCAGTCGTGAACGTATGCCAACAAAATTCAGATTATCTATTTTCGCGATCGCAGTTAATTGGGATGACAGCTTATTGGTTAATTTTAATCGCAGGGCTTAGTTCAGCTTCAGAAACTTTCATTAAGGGTTTTGTGGCGATTTGGTGGATTGTGCCAGCCGCTATTTTTATCGGTATCTCTAGTTCGCTCACTTTGCGCTCAGGTAAATCTAAAACAACAGATAAAAAGCAAATCCTAGAAGCAGTTAATGCTGATGTCCTAAATGTAGTTACCTATTCTGATCAAACAGTTTTAGTCAGCCCCTCATCACTTGGTCAGCAACCACGACAGTTTAATAGCTTGGTGTTAATTGTGTTGGGCTTTTTCTTTTGGTCAATGATAGATTTATCTCCCAATCTGAGAGCGATCGCTGCGATCGGTTTGACCACTTCGGGAATGACAGGATTTTTTACATGGCAAGCCCAGTTGCGATCGCCCGAAAAAGTTTTACACCTAAGGTTTAGCGGTTTATGGGGACTTGCTGCCGAATATGTAATTAATATAAAACCATTCTCCTGCCTATCCGTCATCAAATTGCAAGAGGCTGGCGGAGAACTAAGCTGGATGCAGCTATCGGGAAATAATAGTGATATCACGCTCCCTTTAGCGATGACAATTTTGCCATCTAGCAATAAAGAAGCTACAAATCAAAAAGCTTCAGATCAAAACGATGAGTTAGGGCAAGCCATCCGTGAGGAGTTCCGCCTTGCGAAGCAAGAAACTGAGCGAGACAGCTTAGGCATGGCTACTGTATTACTACCTCAGGGTGCAGGGATTTTAGCAGGTACAGCATTTATTGTTTTAGGGTTGGTGCTCTTGTTTTTCTTTCCTTTGCCCACAAGCCTACCTACAGAAAGTGCGATCGCTTGGCTTGGTGTTTGTCTAGTTAGTCCTGCGATCGCAAGATTTTTCTTGCAACTAGTTGCTCCGAATAGTTTGCAAAGCGATCGCCCTAGCTACAGCAAAAATCATTTACAGTCATGGGAAATCGGCACGGCAATTTTATTAATTAGCGCATTTCTATCAACGCAACCGACAACAAAAACTGCACCTCTAATCATATTCACGCAATCACTACCGATATTAACGCTCATTTGCGGATGGCTTAGCATCAGTATTGGAGCCTGTATTCTAGCTTTTGTTCGTCGTACCCCTCTTTGGAATACAAATTACTAGTCAAAATTACTGGTCAAAAAAATTGCTAAGCAATTTTTTTGACTTTTTTAATTCAGCATGGCAGTACATTCGAGAATTAGTTTTTGGTTGGTGAGAGAGTAGGGCTGAATTTCTAATGCTCTACGAAAAGTGACGATCGCCTCGTGATAGTTACCGATCGCGGCATAGCATAAACCCAAACCGTGAACTGCCCCAAAGTGAAAAGGATTAAGAGAGATCGCTTTCAAACAATCCTTAATTGAGCGCTTGTAATCCCCCTGCATGTAAAACAAAACTGCTCGACGATTCCATGCTTCGACAAAATCTGGCTGAGCATGAATTAATTGCGTCAACATCAGTTCCGCCTGCCTGACATTGCCGCTATCTGCCATCATTTGGCTCTGTCGCAAGACCTGCAAACCCTGCATCCCCTTCTGCATAAACCACATTTCCCACAACCCCTGAGTGGCGCGATCGCGAATACCTTCATCTTCACTTTTGAGGTCTCTCAACAATTCTTCGATAGGCTGGCTCATTAGTCTAGACAAATAAATTTATATTATGCAAATACTCACTTCCTAGTGAATAATTAGTGGTGCGCAGCAAAGCTGCGCACCACTAATTATTCACTTTATAACGTCTATTCTTACGGTGGGAAGAAAGTAATGTTTGAAGAGCCTTGCTTTGCAAAATTATTCAAACATGATCTGGTTTTACTTTGATGACAAAGCTCAATCATCTAAAGTTTGAACTAAAAGCGGGACTTATGTTAGTTTTTTAACTCATACCTAAGAGATATTTTGCTCGCATGTCTATCATACAAATTACTGTCCAAGAGCTAGCCGAACGTTTGGCTAGCGATCGTCAAGATTTACAACTGATTGATGTGCGAGAACGGGATGAGGTGGAAATTGCTGCGATCGCCGATTTTACAGTTCTCCCACTTAGTGAATATGACCAATGGTCAACGGATTTCCAAGAAAAGTTTGATCCCCATGCAGAAACATTAGTGCTATGCCATCATGGAATGAGATCTGCACAAATGTGTCAATGGTTGGTCAATCAAGGCTTTACTAATGTCAAGAATATTGGTGGCGGCATTGATGCTTATGCTTATGTTGTTGAGCCAAGCATGGCTAAGTACTAAGGCTTAAAACTCACCAAAGTAAAGCGCCCGCAGCACAGGCACTTTACTTTGGTGGGTTTTAGTTTGCAGTCAAAAAGGGAATGCTGAAAAATATTGCTAAGCCGATCACTGAAACAATACTGGTGACAATCGTGATAATAATGAACTTGCGATCGCTAGCACCATAGAACCTATTCGGCAGTGAACTCGCTAATACCATTAGACCAATTACGACGAGAACCCCAATAAACAGGTTGCGATTCATAGCTTTTGTTGGTGTTTTTACTAAGATTTCGTGATGTCTCTCAGTATGCCATTAAAAATGCATGAGTTCGATATAGCCATTTGCACCGTGCGAAGCATGGTGCAAATGGCTATATCGAACTCACATTAAAAGTAGGGAGGCGGCGCTTAGCACTGTCTCCCTATAATGTATCCGTAATAAATTATTAAATCTCTTTATGACTGATTGGGTGTGGCTTCAGCGATCGCTACCTGAAAATATGACAGGTGCAGATATATGGGAATTGCTCTATGCTGACGAACCGATTACAGTTCTACTAGAAAGCCCAGTCACAGTCCCTTCAAAATTAGCAAGATATTCGATCGCCGCAGGAAAACCACGACAGGTCTGGACTCCTGAGGTAGGTGAGATTCTGCCTTGTCTTGAAAAATTGCGATCGCAGATGGAGACTTCTCGAAATTCTCAAGATTTACCCAATCATTTACCATTCACAGGCGGATATTTAGGTTGGTTAGGCTATGACCTCGCTTGGGAAATTGAGAAATTGCCATATACCAAGCCAGATACTTTGCCATTCCCAGTTGCTTTTTGGTACGAACCATCTAGCTTTGCGGTGATCGATCATCAGACTCAAAATATTTGGCTAGCTGCTAGCGATCATCATGAATTAGCTGAACTAAGTGATTGCTTAAACAAGAAGATAGCTAAATCTAATGAAATACAGGGACTTGTATTCCCATCCTTGTCGGGAATACAAGTTACTTATGCACCTGAGAAGCAAGGCTATGAAGCAATGGTGGAAAAGGCAAAACAGCATATTTATGCTGGTGATATTTTTCAGGCGAATCTCTCAATGAGGTTTGGCTACCCTTGGGCATCAGATGGATGGCAACTTTATCGCCATTTGCAAAAAATTAATCCATCACCCTTTGCCAGCTATTGGCGGACAACTTGGGGTGAAGTAATTAGCGTTTCCCCTGAGCGCCTAGTCAGCTTGCGTGATCGCCATGCTGAAACCCGACCGATCGCAGGCACAAGACCCCGTGGGAAAGATCGACAGCAAGATCTCGAATTTGAGAGCGAATTACTGGCCTGTACCAAAGAGCAAGCCGAGCATATTATGCTTGTTGACCTTGAACGCAATGACCTAGGGCGAGTCTGTGAATGGGGCAGCGTAATAGTCGATGAATTATTAGCGATCGAACGATACAGTCACGTTATGCACCTTGTTAGTAATGTAGTGGGGACTTTATGCAGCGATCGCACCTTTGTCGATCTCATTCGCGCCACTTTCCCTGGAGGGACAATTACAGGCTGTCCTAAGGTGCGCTGTATGGAAGTCGTCGAAAAGTTGGAGCCGCAGCGTCGCAGTTTGTTTTATGGTTCCTGTGGCTATATTGATCGACGCGGCAATATAGATCTGAATATTCTAATTCGGACTTTACTAAAAACTGATAATCATATCTGGGGTCAGGTTGGAGCAGGGATTGTCGCTGATAGTATTAGCGATCGCGAATGGTACGAATCTTTGCAAAAAGCTCAGGCTCAGTTAGCAGCCCTAGGCTTGGCAAACCCCATCAAAGATTTGCAACGTTAAGCGCTGCAAATCTTTGGTGGGGTTTGCGATCCTATAGAATACATAAGCAACTACTATCGCAATATATCCATGATTGGAACCAAGCTTTACGAAGGCAAAGCCAAAATCCTGTTTACGACAGATGATCCTAATATTTTGCTGTCGCGCTACAAAGACGACGCAACTGCCTTCAATGCTCTTAAGAAAGGCTCGATCACTAATAAAGGGGAAATGAACTGTGCGATCGCCTCGCATATTTTTCAGTATCTGGAAACCCAAGGGCTTGCCACCCACTTTATTAAGCAAGTCTCACCCAACGAGATGCAAGTTGTTGCAGTTAAGATATTGCCAATCGAAGTTGTCGTCCGCAATATTGCCGCAGGAAGTATTTGTAAACGTCTTGGTTTAGAACAAGGTCAACCTCTCAAAAAGCCCCTTGTCGAATTTTTCTATAAAAATGATGACCTTGGCGATCCTCTGATTACCGATGCCCATGTTGCTATGCTCGATCTCGCTACACCTGAACAAGTTGCCCAGCTCAAACAGCTAGCTCTAGATATTAATCAGCATCTGCAAACATTTTTTGAGCGCTGCAATTTAATTCTTGTTGATTTTAAGGTGGAAATCGGAGTTGATGCCAATGGACGCTTACTATTAGCCGATGAAATTAGTCCTGATACATGTCGTCTTTGGGATAAAGCGATCTCTGATCCAACTGCTCGAATCATGGACAAAGATCGTTTTCGTCAAGATTTAGGTAATATTGCAGAAGCATATCAAGAGGTAATGAAAAGAGTCTTGGCTGCTTAAATTTTGGGGCTGAGAGTTTTTTAGCATCGCCATCAACTGAACTGTTGATGACATATGGTGTGCCCAGTGCATATACTAAATAAAATAAGACTCTAGCAATATGGGGATATTGAAAGTTATAGTAATTTATTACTAGTTGAATAAATGTCCTGTTTGTATTTGATCGTTAATAGTTTCGTGTTAATAAATTCTGTAGGTGTTTGGAAGACTTTATGCGTATAAACTTGCTCTTATTCACAGCCATTGCCGCATCCAGCACTTTACTTACGAGCCCTTTGCTGGCACAGGCTGCTCCTGCAAAGCAAGAGATTGCTCAAGCGCCAACTCCGCAGCCAACAACTCCCCCATCATCTGAAAAGCCTGCGGAGCCAAGCACGCCAATCCCTCCCAGTTCATCCCCAACTTTTACGCTACCCTCTACCACGCCTGCTCCCGCAACTACAACTGAAACTCAAGTGCTGGTGGGCGAAGTTGCAATTAAAACTCCAGAAGGGCAACCTCCATTACCGCCTGAACTGGAGCAAAGAATTTACGATGCGATCGCCACAAAACCAGGTCGGACTGTAACTCGTACTCAACTCCAATCAGACATCAACGCTGTATTTGCCACAGGCTTTTTCTCAAATGTGCAAGCTGAGCCTGAAGATACGGATATTGGTGTGCGCGTAACGTTCTTTGTATTACCAAACCCTGTACTCAAGTCCGTCAACACAGAAGGAACAAAGGTCTTAGAAGCAGGTGTGGTTGATCGGATCTTTGGTTCTCAGGTTGGTAAAATCACTAACCTCAAAGATATCCAAACTGGAGTTAAAGAACTTGAAAAATACTACCAAGACAAGGGCTATGTCCTAGCTCAGATTGTTGATATCAAGGCAACTCCTGATGGAAATATTAATCTAGTTGTTTCTGAAGGTGTGATCGAAGACATCAAAGTTGCCTTTATCAATGAAGATGGCAAAACCGTTGACAAGGAAGGCAAACCAGTCACTGGAACAACTCGGGACTTTATCATTACCCGTGAGCTGACGATTAAAGAAGGCGAAATCTTCAATAAAAACACAGTTCAAGGTGACTTACAAAAAGTCTTTGCTCTCGGTTTATTTGAAGATCTCAACATTGGTCTTGCGCCTGGGACAGATCCACGCAAAGTGATTGTGACTGTCAATGTCAAAGAACGCAACACAGGCTCGATTGCCGCAGGTGCAGGTTTAAGTTCATCAACAGGCTTATTCGGTACAGTCAGTTTTCAGCAGCAAAACCTTGGTGGTAACAACCAAAAGCTTGGTTTAGATATTCAAGTTGGTGAACGCGAATTACTATTTGACCTCAACTTCACCGATCCTTGGCTTGCAGGTGACCCGAATCGGACTTCCTTCACAGCTAATATTTTTAACCGCAGTTTGTTTAGCTATATTTTTGATACCCCAATTGGGATTGGAGTTAATAACAATAGTCCTCGCATCAACCGACTTGGCACAGGTTTTAGCTTCTCTAGACCTTTGGGAACTGCCACAACTGCCTCATTGGGCTTGCGCTTTGAAAGAGTCAGCATTACCGATAGCAGCAATAATGCGATCTCTGCGACTGACTCACTCGGTAACCCTCTCTCTGCTAGTGGCACTGGACAAGATGACTTGCTGCTGCTGCAATTTGCCTATGCAACTGATCAGCGCGACAATCCCATTAAGCCATCCTCTGGTTCTGTATTTCGGATTGCCACTGAGCAGTCAATTCCCATTGGTTTAGGCTCCGTATTCTTGAATCGGGTTCGTGCTAGCTATAGTTATTTCATGCCCGTTAAGTTCTTGAATTTCTCTGAAGGTAATCAGACCCTTGCTTTTAACATTCAAGGCGGCACTGTGTTTGGGACTTTACCTCCCTATGAAGCATTTCAACTCGGTGGTAGTAACTCAGTCCGTGGTTGGGATGAAGGCAAAATTGGAAGCGGTCGTAGTTTTGGTATTTTCTCAGCTGAATATCGTTTCCCTGTCTTTAATATTGTCGGTGGAGTCCTGTTCTTCGACTATGGTACAGATTTAGGCTCAGCCTCATCTGTGCCAGGCAATCCTGCTGGAGCGCGAAATAAACCAGGTAATGGCGCAGGTTATGGTATTGGGGTACGTGTACAATCTCCTCTGGGTTCGATCAGAGTGGACTATGGTATAGGCTCAAATGGCGGTACGCAGTTTAGCTTTGGTCTAGGAGAGAAATTCTAGTCATGCTCTATCAACAGACGATCGTCGCCCCATTTTCGTTGTCGGGGATTGGGTTGCATAGTGGCGAGCAAGTTTCTGTGACTGTTAGTCCTGCGCCCATTGACTCAGGTCGTTATTTTGTTTACGGTGAGTCAAGAATACCTGCCGATACGACTGTAGTTTCAGCTTCGCAGCTATCAACAGAATTACGTCAAAATGGAACGGGTGTTCGCACGGTTGAGCATCTGCTATCAGCTTTGTTTGGTATGGGTGTGCATAATGCCTGTATTGAACTTGATCGGTCTGAACTGCCGATTCTCGATGGTTCAGCATTACCTTGGGTTGAGGCGATCGCCAAAGTTGGTGTCAAAACGCAAATAGAAGGAGATCGCCTAATTCCCTTAGCTGAAACTATTACAGTCACTAAAGGTGATAGCTTTGTCACTGCCATCCCATCAGATACATTGCGCTTTACCTACGGCATAGAATATCCAACTAAGGCAATTGGTGAGCAGTGGTTTAGTTGGTCGCCAGCGATCGCTAACTTTAGCGAAAAATTTGCTGAAGAAATAGCTCCTGCCAGAACTTTTACGCTTGCTGAATATATTGATCAAGCTCGTGCAGCAGGGTTGATAAAGGGCGGTAGTCTTGAAAATGCAATGGTTTGTGATGGCGATCGCTGGATCAATCCACCTCTAAGGTTTGAAGATGAACCATGTCGTCATAAACTTTTAGATCTCATTGGTGACCTAAGCTTGCTAGGATTTTTACCGAGAGCACATATTCTTGCTTATAAAGCTAGTCATAACCTTCATGCTGAATTTGCGATCTCCTTAGCGAGAAAGCTATAGCCACACAAAGCGTTAGCCAGACAACTCATTGACCTCCTATGCAAAATTATTAGTTAATATGCCAACTTTGACCGAAGAACCCACCATAGATAGTTCTGAGCTTAATACTGACGAGGAAAATAGTACCCCCAGTCAGATTTTGATGATCGAAGATATTCAGAAATTATTACCCCACCGCTATCCATTCCTGCTAGTTGATCGCATTGTTAATTTTGTACCGAATAAATCCGCTACAGGAATTAAAAATGTCACCTTTAACGAACCCTTTTTTCAAGGTCATTTTCCTGAGCGTCCGATCATGCCTGGGGTCTTAATTGTTGAGGCAATGGCGCAAGTAGGCGGTATTGTCTTGAGACACCTACCTGGCATGGAAAATCAACTGTCACTATTTGCAGGAATTGATAAAGTCCGATTCCGTCGCCCTGTAGTTCCTGGTGATCGTCTAACTATTACTACTGAGCTATTAGTTTCACGCAAGCGTTTTGGTAAGATGCATGGGCGTGCAGAAGTTGATGGTCAATTAGCCTGTGAAGGTGAATTGATGTTTTCATTAGTTAATCTTTAATCTTTTATCTCTAGTTTCAAATTTTAATTTGTTATCTGGCGATCCAAGCGATCGCAAATCAAGCGATCTAACTTAGTATCAAGCGAGCCAAACTTTTTATGCCTGTGTCTCATGCGCCTGTGTCTGAATTTATTCACCCGACAGCCATAGTGCATCCTGATGCCCAACTTCATCCGACTGTTAAAGTTGGAGCTTATGCTGTCATCGGTGAACAGGTGAAAATTGGTTCTCATTCTGTCATTGGACATCATGCTATTGTCGAAGGGAGAACTGAAATTGGCGATCGCAACCAAATTTATCCAGGGGCGGCGATCGGATTAGATTCTCAAGACTTGAAATATTCGGGTGCTGATAGCCTCGTCCGCATCGGTAATGACAATCGCATCCGCGAGTACGTCACGATTAATCGTGCTAATGAAGCTGATGAAGTTACTTATGTTGGTAACGGGAACTTGCTAATGGCGTATGTCCATGTGGGGCATAATTGCGAAATTGAAGATCGTGTGATTATTGCCAATGGCGTAGCTCTAGCAGGACATGTACATGTTGAACCTCATGCCAGAATCAGTGGTGTGTTGGGTGTACATCAGTTTGTGCGAATTGGGCGGCTGTCTATGGTTGGTGGTATGAGTCGAATCGAGAGAGATGTGCCTCCCTATACTCTAGTTGAGGGAAATCCTTCTCGTGTGCGAACTCTAAATCGCGTTGGGATGGATCGTGCTGGACTAGATGCGTCAACTCAACAGGCACTGAAGACAGCATTTCGATTGCTATATCATCAGGATCTGACCCTAGTTGAAGCTCTTGAGAAACTAGCTACTCTGATCGATAATTCCCATGTTCAGCATTTGCGCCAATTTTTACATGACTCGATCACTCTTTCTGCACGGCGCGGCCCAATTCCCCGCCGTATTTGATGACTAAAGCCCCAAAAAGGAAGAGGCGGCGCGAAGCGCCGCCTCTTCCTTTTTGGGGCCTAAATAAGTTGTTTGCGATCGCCTATACAGACAAATGGGTATGTTCTAAATTATCAAGGTCATAGAAAAATTCTTATCTTTCTTTTTGTATATACAATCTCATACATAAGAATGAATAATGTATTTTCTAAACTCTATTTAAAGCAATTATGTTAAGATTGGTAACGTAAATGTTTTAAATGTACATACTCTATTTTGAGAGAGCGTTTGGTAAACATGTCAAGTATTAACAGCACTGAATTTGGCGGGGAAAACTCATATATCGGCGGCAGACCTCAACCCAAAGAAACCTTCGATCTACTAAAACCTTTGCGCCAGAAAATTGACAGCTTTGAAATTCAGAAATCGCAGACGGCTCATCGCATCGCGAAACTAATTCCAGCTCAATGTCCATTTGAGCGCACTATTAAAATCCTTGGTCATGTGATTATCAATATCCCACCACTTTGTAAGCTCAATCCTCTCTACGATGAATTTGTTTTCCTGCGATTTCGGGCGCTATGCTTTTTAGTTGATCGCTGTGGCGAAGACATTAGCTCCTATTGCTAAGTGGCTTAGCAAAATCAAATATAAAACCCCAAAGATTTGGAGCGCCCGCTACGCGGGCGCTCCAAATCTTTGGGGTTTTATATTACACAAAAAATAAATGATGTAAGCTTTGCTTACGTCATTTATTTTTTGTGTCTAGGAATTTGGATATGCCAAAAAAAATGCGGTGGATATGGCGATCTCTGATCGCTGTACTTATTACTTGTTTGATTTCTATATCAGCGATCGCTTTGCAACCTAGTAACGCTGTGATCGCGCCATTACCCGATCCCTATCTCACCTCAGGAAAACTTGCTGAAGGGGAAAAAGTCTTTAAAGATTATTTAAAAAATAATGACAAAGATGACAAAGCTCGTTTTGGGCTAGGTGTAATCCAATTTATGAGCGGTACTGAGAGACTAATGCAGTCACTCTATCGCTATGGCATGATCCAAAACCCCGCAGGTGGTTCGATTCCTTTCTTTCGATTACCTGTTCCGACCAATCCCAAACCGCAAACATTAACTTACGATGGACTTCAGCAAGTTTTTCAGGGCTGGATTGACGATCTAGCTGCTGTACGTACTACACTCGAACCAATCAAAGATCAGAATCTCAAACTAGCATTACGTTTAGGATTAATCCGTTTAGATTTTGATGGCAATGGCAAGGCTGATGACAAAGAAATGTTGTGGCAGATTTTTAATGCGGTGACGGGCGCAAGGGTTACTGAAAAAGATGCACAGCAATTTTTAATCGCGTTTGATCGCGGTGATGCTTTGTGGCTACAGGGCTATACCCATGTATTAGGTGCGATGGGCGAATTTTTGCGAGCCTATGATAGCCGAGAGTTGTTTGCTGCTTGCGCTCATTTATTCTTCCAAAATGTGGATACACCTCATAAGTTTTTACTGAAACGCCCCAAGAAGACTGATGAGTATTCCTTCAACATTTTTGATCCTCTTGATTTAGTTACGGCTGTGCATCTAGCAAAATTCCCTTTGCAAGAACCGCAACGCATGACCACAATACTTAATCACATGAAGTCAGTGATTAGTCTGAGTCGTGAATCGTGGAAATCGATTTTAGCGGAAACCGATAGCGATCGCGAATGGGTTCCTAATCCTAAGCAATTGTCAGTAATTCCACAGGTTCGTGTTACCGATGAAATGGTCAAATCTTGGCTAAAATCTCTAGATGAAATTGCGATGATTCTTGATGGCAAAAAGAATATTCCGTTCTGGCGAGATGAAAAATTGAGTATTGATTTTGCTCGAATTTTTACTGAACCGCGTGCATTTGACCTAGTGTCATGGGTTCAAGGCACTGCGGCTACTCCTTATCTTGAGAAAGGAACTACTACTGATGCTCGTGTTTGGAATGAGATGCTAAATGCTTTTGGTAGCAATCTATTTGGCTTTGTAGTTTGGTTTAATTGAGAATCTCTACATAGCTTCTATAGCCATGCAAATTTTGCGTTAGTTCCCAAAAAAGGCAGCACGGAGTACTGCCTTTTTTGATATAGGAAAATGCCATCTTTTTTTCTTTTCTTTAGGCAATTTAATTGGATAAAACTACTGTAAAAGTCGTTCCCTGTCCGACTTTGCTCTCGACATTAATTTGTCCCTGATGGCTTTCGGCGATCGCCTTTGCGATCGCAAGTCCCAGTCCTGATCCACTGGTCATGGGATTGATAGATTTTGCACTAGATTTGCTGCTTTTTTGGGGTTGATAGCGATAGAACCGTTCAAAAATCTGGGATAGTTCTGCTTCAGGAATACCGATGCCAGTATCTTTGATCTGCACTTGAATTTGATTGTGAGAAGTGCTTGACTCGGAGATGATTTGGACTTTCCCGCCTGTGGGCGTATAGGCGATCGCATTGCTGATCAGATTTGTAAATAATCGCCCTAAGCGATCGCGATCGCCTGATACGACTAGTTTAGATTCTTGATCGGGGACTTCCAAGGTGATTTGTTTTTGATGCGCGATCGTCTGTTGTTCTTCTCCAACTTCACGCAAAATTTGCGATAAATTGCAAGATTCACGCTTCTGATTAGTAATACCGCCATCATGCCTTGCTAAAAACAGTAAATCATCAATTAATCTTCCTAATCGTCTGGTAATTCTTTCAATTGTTTCCATTTGCGATCGCTGAAATTCGGGATCGGGATTGGGATCGGCAAGGGCAACTTGGACATTGGTTTGAATGACTGCGATCGGGTTGCGAAGCTCATGGGAAGCATCGGCTGTGAACTGTTTTAAGCGCTGATAGGATTCACGCACTGGCTCCATAGCGATTCCTGCGAGCCACCAACCGCATAGGAGAACCACGAATACCATCAGCGTTGTGCCGATCGCTAAATCGAGGAATAATTGCTTGACAGGCTTAGTCACCTCAAACCAAGGATGACTAATTCGTAGATATCCTAATAATTTGCCATTAATTACAATCGGTTCAGTCATCTGTCGCAATGGCTCAACTTCTGACAAATGCACGGTGCGATAGACAGGCTGCAATATTCCTTTCTCACGGGGTTGTAATGACTCCGTATTCGCATTAGTTGTCCAAAGAATCTTGCCACTGGGGCTAAACCAGTCAATATCAATATGATCGGCATCGATCGCTTGAGCATTTGCCGAGAAATTGCTGCCAAAATCTGACTCTAAGTCAATTAAGTTAGACCGAATTAGCGATCGCTCTATTACTTCAGCAACATGGTCGATCGTGTCATCAATGCGATCAATCAAAGTTGTCTGCACATACAAATAGAACCCCGTCGCAAACACAATCAACAAAATTGCCGTGACGATCGCATACCACAGCGCTAGGCGGCGGCGCATTGACTGAAAAACAGGATTAGGAGGAGCAGTGGTCATGGGTAATTAATAACGAGAAATCGCGACGTGATTTCTCGTACAGGGTTTAGTAATCAAAATCTTCCAGAATAGTTAATAATCTATTTTGACAAGATTTGGGAATTAAGTCACTCAAAGGGATTTCACGATTGCCGCCACCGATCGCAATCATCGTTCCATTTAATACTTTTGTAACATCTGCCGATGTAATACCATCTGGCAACATCGGATAAAACTTTTCAGCAAGAGGGCGATGCAAATGCGCATCATTTAAATACAAATGCCATTTAGCAATATCGATATACACATCTTCTGCGATCGTGGCGGCGAGCTGTTCAATACGTTCAGTAGTACTCATTTTGTTTATTTGTATAAATCTAAAGTTTAGGATAGGCGGCGCAAAGCGCCGCCTATCCTAAACTTTAGATTATTGTAACTTTAGCAAGTCAAATATATTATCTACTGATATTTGCCAATCTCCCAAAACATCCAAAACTGGCAAAATATCTGAGCCTCTTTTGGTCTCAGGGAGATGATCGCCTACGTATACCATAATTAGTTCTTGACTTGGGGAAATTAGCCAACCAAGCTCAGAACCATTGGTAATTGCTAAGCCAATTTTATTCATCACCAGCAAAGGTGACTGCCCAGGAGAGAGAATCTCAATAATCCAATCAGGAGCAAGTGGCACTTTATTCCCAACTCTTCCATTTAGCATAAACGGAATGTTCTGCCATCGCAATACACAAATATCTGGTACAAGCGATATTCCACCAAAGCTACAACGTAATTCTGGGAAAGCAAAAGCCATTTTTTTTGGTTTGACTATTTGATTTATGGAATTAACAATTTCTGCTTGAAAGATACTGTGCTGAAACTGTGGCATTGGCTTTTGATAAACTTGACCATCAATATACTCACTTGCAGGCTTAGTTTCTGGGAGAAGAAGAAACTCATCTAGTGAAATTGTGTTTGGATTAGATTCTAATGAGATTGCCATAGAGTCACCATTTTTGCTATTGAACTTTCTGGATCTGCTTTTCCTTATACAAAACCCAAATACTATGCACTGTGACAATTATTCCCCAGATCACGGCTAGCCAAACTGACCAGATCCAGATTTTTTCGGTAATAGATTGAATAAACCACATACAGGTCATGCAAGCCGAATAGATGGCAAGGTGCAGATAAAAGTTAACACTGAGTTCGAGGGTTTGATATTCAGGATCGTTAGGATCTGGTGGCTTTAATAGCTTGGGCATAGAAAATCGAAAATTTGGCAAATTTAACTAAAACTTATGCTAGCGCAAAAACATCCACAAATGAGTGGCAGCGATTCGCGCTGCCACTCATTTGTGGGTTTAAGCAATAAGTTTTTTGGCTGCTTCTAATTGGATTCTGACTTGATCGAAGCCAGTTCCACCGTAGCTATTACGAACCTTGACTACCTGTGCAGGCGCGATCGCCTGTACAATATCCGACTCAAACTGAGGATGAAAAGTCTTCCAGCGTTCAACGGATAGATCCTTGAGCAAAATCCCTTCACTGGTACAGGTTTTTACCAACTTCCCAACCAATTGATATGCCTCACGGAAAGGAACTCCTTTAGATGCAAGATAATCGGCAACATCAGTCGCATTCGAGAAGTCCTCAGCTACGGCTTCTGCAAGACGTTTGGTCTGAAATTCGATGCCTTCATCGATCAAAATTGTCATCGCTTCCAAGCAGGCGCGAACGGTGACTACTGCGTCAAAGATACCTTCCTTATCTTCTTGCATATCCTTGTTATAAGCCAGAGGCAAGCCCTTAATAATTGTCAGTAGACCTTGCAAATGTCCAAATACACGACCTGTTTTACCACGTACCAATTCAGGAACGTCAGGATTTTTCTTCTGGGGCATGATGCTGGAGCCAGTGCTAACGCGATCGCTAAGTTTTACAAAGCTAAATTCCTGCGATGACCAAAGAATTACTTCTTCAGATAGGCGGCTAAGATGCACCATGATCAAGCTCGACGCGCAGAGAAATTCTACGGCAAAGTCGCGGTCTGAGACTCCATCAAGGCTATTACGTCCCACGGAACCAAAATCTAAAAGTTCAGCGGTGTAATGGCGATCGATTGGGTGGGGCGTGCCTGCTAATGCACCCGAACCAAGCGGACAAACATTTACTCTTTGATAAATTTCATCTAATCTTGTCCAGTCGCGCTGAGCCATCTCAAAATAAGCAAGGAGATGATGGGCGAGGCTAATCGGCTGGGCGCGTTGCAGATGGGTATATCCTGGGATGAACGTCTCGACATACTGCTCGGCTTTATTCACCAAAGTTTGCTGCCAAGTCCTAATGTCTGTCTGGATTTTGCGAATCTGGTCGCGCAAATATAAACGAACATCGGTCGCGACTTGATCATTACGCGATCGCGCTGTATGTACTTTTTTGCCGACATCACCGATCAACTCAGTCAGGCGACGCTCTACCGCAAAATGTACATCCTCAGCATCAATACCAGGATTAAAATTTCCAGATCGATATTCTTGGCGGATCTGCTCTAAACCATTAACAAGCATTTCCCCTTCTTCGGCGCTGATGATCCCTACTTTCGCTAACATCCGTGAATGCGCTTGCGATCCTGTGATGTCATATTCAATTAAATTAATGTCAAAACTAATGCTGGCATTAAATCTAGCGATCGCAGGATGCAGCGCTGTCTCGAAACGCTGACTCCAAGGTTGGGGGGCTGTTGGCTGGCTCATACAAAAAAACTGTAGTACTTGAAGATTTAGTTTACTTTTTGACCGTCAGTTTTGCGCCTTTTTGTCATAGGTTCATTATTTATGGCTTTAAGAAATAAAGCTCAAAAGAGATTTGTGGCGCTTCGCGCCGTAAATCTCTTTTGTTTTTTGATTTTCTCCTACAAATAAGTGGCAGTAGCTATAACTTTGTTTGCACCCTGAAAATTAAAGTGCAAACTGCGTTTATTGAACTCGCGTTAAAATAGGTGAAGAAAACAACTAAAGGAGACTAGCCGTGATCGTAGTAACCAAGATTGGTACACCCGCAGAAGAAGTGGGGCGGATCTGCGAAGAACTATCTAGTTGGGGATTATCGCCAGAGAAAATTGTGGGAAAACATAAAGTTGTGTTGGGACTAGTTGGTGAGACAGCCAATCTTGACCTGCATCGTATCGAAGAACTAAGCCCTTGGATTGAGACAGTTTTGCGGGTGGAACGCCCATTTAAACGCGCTAGTCGTGAATATCGCCAAAATGAATCAAGCGTGGTGATTGTACCTACGCCTAATGGTGATATTGCGATCGGCGAAAATCATCCTTTAGTGACAGTCGCGGGGCCCTGCTCTGTTGAGAACGAAGAAATGATTGTGGAAACGGCGATGCGCGTGAAGGCTGCTGGGGCAAATTTTTTACGTGGTGGAGCCTATAAGCCACGTACATCGCCCTATGCTTTTCAGGGGCATGGTGAGAGCGCACTATCTCTATTAGCTGCGGCTCGTGCGGCAAGTGGATTGGGTATTATCACAGAGGTAATGGATACTGCCGATATTGATAAAATTGCCGAAGTTGCGGATGTGTTGCAAATTGGCGCGAGAAATATGCAGAATTTCTCATTGCTAAAGCAAGTGGGTAAACAGAATAAGCCAATTCTTCTCAAGCGTGGATTAGCTGCTACGATTGATGATTGGTTAATGGCAGCAGAATATATTCTCGCAGAGGGAAATCCTAATGTGATTCTTTGCGAACGTGGGATTAGAACTTTCGATCGCGAATATACCCGTAACACTCTCGACTTATCCGCAATTCCTGTATTACGCAAACTAACACATTTGCCGATCATGATCGATCCTAGTCATGGTACAGGTTGGTCAGAGTATGTGCCATCAATGAGTTTGGCTGCGATCGCAGCGGGTGTTGATTCCCTAATGATCGAGGTTCATCCGAATCCGAAGAAAGCCTTGTCTGATGGACCTCAGTCGCTCACTTTCGATGATTTTGATAAGCTCATGATTAAAATCAATCGCATGGCACAAGTAATGGAACGGGCATAAACAAAGAAGGCGCAAAGCGCCTTCTTTGTTAAGAGAACTATGAATCAACCCTTTGTTTACGATCGCACAATTCATTTTCGAGATACCGATGCGGCTGGAGTGGTCTATTTTGCCAATGGATTATCTATTTGTCATGAAGCATACGAAGCTTCGTTAGCAGCATCGGGAATTGAAGTTCAATCTTTTTTTCGAGGTGGTGCGATCGCAGTGCCGATTACCCATGCAAGTATTGATTTTTTTAAGCCAATGTTCTGTGGCGATCGCATTGTGGTTTCTTTAGTAAAAACCTTGCTAAGTCCCGAATCTTTTCAGATTGAATATCAGTTGTTTTTTGATATAGAAAGTGTCGAAAAAAAGGCGATCGCTAGAGCCTTAACTAAACATGTTTGTATTGATTCCATCACTCGAAAGCGGTGTAATCTAGCCCAAGAACTCATGAAATGGATTGAATTGAATTAATGACCACGATTTTACGTGACTGGAGCTATCGCTATCAATGGTTTTATGACACTGTATCTGCACTGGCGGCGATTAGTGTTGGTGGGGAAAAGCGATTTCATCGTTTGTTTTTAAAAGATTTATCCATTAATCCTGAAGCCAAAGTTCTTGACCTTTGTTGTGGTGCAGGACAGGCGACAAGAGAGCTAGTTAACCATTTCCATGATGTGACGGGCTTAGATGCCTCACCGATCGCAATTAAACGCGCCAAGCAAAATGTGCCCCAAGCTGAGTATGTAGAGTCTTTCGCAGAAAAAATGCCTTTTAGCAATCGCACTTTTGATCTGGTACTCACGAATACAGCTATGCATGAGATGGATTCAGAGCAGTTGCAGCAAATCATTCAAGAAGTACATCGGATTTTGACACCTGAAGGACAATTTATCATTATTGATTTTCATCGTCCGATTAATCCCTTGTTTTGGCTACCTATTGCGACTTTCCTCTGGCTATTTGAGACAGAAACTGCATGGCAATTACTTAAAACCGATCTGCCACAGCTTTTAAGTAAATCTGGATTTACAGTTGAGTCTTGCCAACTTTATGCTGGTGGCAGTTTACAAGTTTTGCGATCAAGAAAATAAACTTATGAGGATATCCCGCTACGCGGGATATCCTCATAAGTTTATTTATGCGTAGCTACTTAGTTAAAGAAAATGTGATAATTTTTAGCTATCAGTTATTAGCTTTATCATCGTGACTTCAATCCCCAAACGAGTTTTATTTATTAGTAACGGTCACGGTGAAGACCTAAATGCTTGTGAAGTTCTCAAAGCTTTAAGGCAAAAATATCCAGAGGTAGAGACGATCGCATTGCCGATTGTTGGTGAAGGGAATGCCTATCGTCGGGCTGGTGTAGCGATCGCTACTCAGACAAAAGTCTTGCCATCGGGGGGATTTGCCTATATGAGTGTGCAGAAGCAGATTGCAGATTTCCAATCTGGATTGATTAATCTGACTTGGCAACAAATTAAGGCGGCGAGAGAATGTGGCAAAACTTGCGATTTTGTGTTTGCGACAGGTGATGTTGTGCCTGCGCTATTTGCCTATTTAACGGGGTTGCCCTATGCCTTATTTTTAGTGTCATCATCAGCATTTTACGAAAACCGTTATGTTCCTCGTTGGTTGCAAGCCCTAATGATGCGATCGCGCCGATGTCAGCAAATTTTGACCCGCGATGCCTATAGTGCAGAACTGATTAGAAAAAGAGGTTATCAGAATACAAATTTTGTTGGCTATCCGATTATGGATGTATTGGAACCGACAGGCAAAGATTTAGCTTTGAATCCTGATGTCCCTGCGATCGCCTTACTGTCAGGAAGTCGGTTGCCAGAAGCTGCCGAGAATCTAGTATTACAGTTACGCTTATGTGTAGCGATCGCTCAAGAATTCGCTCCCAATCCTGTACAATTTCGAGCTGCGATCGTCCCAAGTGTTGCTCCCCAATTACCTGAACTAGCTGCTCAAGCTGGTTGGCAATATGCTGATGGCAAGATGTACCTTACAAAAACAAACATCAGTGTTCTTTGTTTTAGTGATGCGTTTGCGGATATTTTGCATCATTGTGATTTAGCGATCGGCATGGCGGGAACTGCTGTCGAGCAGATGGTTGGGTTGGGAAAACCTGTAATTCAAATCATGGGAAATGGCCCCCAATTTTCCTATCGCTTTGCGAATGCACAGGAACGTTTGTTAGGTTTGTCAGTACAAACGATTGGGAAGGAACCAGCTACTTCAAAAATATTGCAGGAAGCGGCGCAATGTGTGAAGCGAACTCTTAGCGATCGCGGTTATTTGGAACGTTGCAGACAAAATGGAATGGAACGGGTTGGCGCAAAAGGTGGTTCTGAGAGATTGGCTGATGTGATCGCGCAAATATTGGCAAAGTCTTGTTAACCTTTAAAATCCATGCGAAGCGAGGATTTTAAAGGTTTTAGCATCAAAAAAGTATTGATTAACGCAGATTTTGTCACGAAAACACTCTAAAAGTTGTTAAGTTTCTGTTGTGTCGTGTTAATCTGCATTTCTCTGTATGTTACGCAAAATAGTTGTGTTATCCAAAACATTTCTTTATAATTGTCATGATTTAAGACTATCGCACTAAATTTTCAGTGTAATTATTTAGTTAGACTGCTAGGCTATTGGTAATGCGGTATACTGAGTTTATTTGCCGAAGTTTGAAGCTAAATCGATTTAAAGTACCTTGATATGACAGTTCACTATGTTTTTCTCTTGATCTTAATATCTGGTCATTAACATACTGACATAATGAGTTTGTTGCTCTAGATGGAATATTTATGAATACTGAGCCAGCCAACAAACACCAGTGCTCGTTTGATGAGTTTAAATTGATATACGATTCCGCCGAAAAGGTGACGGATCGACGACTATCTAAAAACAGCCAGAATTATTCGATTTCTGTCGGGATTGTTCTAGCTATAGCTGTAATAGCAAACTGGTCAATATCAAACTCACAGTATCGATATACTGGGTTCACGCTCATTGCTGTTGTCTCCATCATGGCATCAGTGTATGCGAAATTATGGCTTAAACAGATATTGGACTTCAAGTCTCTGAACACAGCTAAATTTGAAGTATTGAATGAGATGGCCCCCCTCCTAAAATTCAACTTAGAGGTAGATGGAGAAAGGAAAATTGTTTCATACGAACCTTTTAGGAGAGAGTGGGAGATACTTCAAAAATTGAATGCTCTTCAAGCTCCTAAAAAGCAAAGATTTAAAGCTCTAAAATCCACCAATGAAGAGTTATTCGTTCCAAATGCTTTTTTTGTTATATTTCTTTCAGCCACATTTATGTCTATTCTTGCAATCCTACTTAATTTAGGAAAGTTTGTAGATGGTTGGAGGGCATTGTTATTCTCACCTTAGAAATAGGTATTGATCCATGAAGTTGTTTGTAGTAACACCACATTATTCTGATCCAAACTTTACTAGTAAGAAAAACTTGCTGATTAAAATAGGTCACAAGTATGGGATAGAAGTGATTTTTGGCTTGAATAAAGGCTCTGAAACTGATGTTAACGAATCAATCGCCTTACTTGAAAGTTCTGATCTTGTATTAGCGGATCTCTCATTAGAAAGACCTAGTTGCTACTATGAAGTTGGATTTGCACAATCAATAAATAAGTCAGTATATTTAATTGCTCATATTGGTACTGAGATTCATCAAGTGAGATCGAAAGACAAAGTTCGGGTTTATGAAAATTTGTCCGATTATGAGGATTTAATAGATGGATTTTTTCAAGAACTTTATTCAGTGCGATCGCCTATCTCGTAGAGTTCTTTTATGAAATAGAACACACCTTATTTTTGTTTTAACGAAAGCAATCTATGTAGAGCAGTTTCTAGTCAGTTACAATTCGAGCAGATCGAGTTCGGATAATCAGCGCACGAGAGGCAACCCGAAATGAGCGGAGGTTTTACGAAGATGGAGAATAACCAAGATCTAGAAGACGATTTACGTCATGAGTACGACTTTAGTAGGATGAAGGGTGGTGTTAGAGGAAAATATGTCGAGCGCTACAGAACAGGCACAAACATAGTATTACTTGATCCTGATGTTGCTCAAGCATTTCCAACTAGTGAAGCAGTTAACGAAGCACTTCGGCTGCTCATGCAAATTGCCCAAAGGCAGAAACCTAACAATGCTTTGGAGCCGACCTCTCAAATATGATCTTTAAAATCCAAAGGTTATCTTTGGCAGAGCAACTGCATTGCTAAGCCAAACCGATAAGTCGATTGATGTCGTGGTTTTTTAGAGGGTGAAGGTAAAGTCTTTGACTAGCATTCCTGGGACGAGAATACTGCCAAGCGATCGCGTTTCATACGTGCCAGTATTAGGAATAAACTCACGAAAATCGGTAAAAGCTTCGAGATTTTCGCCAAGAAAGTCATAGATACTATCATCAAAACGTAGATTCTCAATGGGAGCGATAAACTCACCATTCTCAACCCAGAAGCAAGCATAGCGAGTCATCCCAGTAATTCTACCGCCACTGCGATCGCTCCAATTGAGATAATGCAAATTTGATAGATAGAGTCCCGTATCTAACTGTTTGAGAATGTCGGACTCGGCTAAATTTCCAGCGGTAACTTCAGGCGATCGCATCGACTCACCTTCATCAGCACCATTGGCGACCTTGCCATATTCCTTCGCACTGCGTGAACTCACCAATGTGTTAACCAGCTTCCCTTCAGCAATAATAGATAAATATTCTGGAGCAACTTCTCCTAAATCGTTAAAACGAGGCACATTTCCATAGGTGAAGTTTTCACTAATGGACAGCAATGGTGATAGAGTTCTTTCTTGATTTTTCAATTTTAAAAGAGCACTACTACTTTGCTGCAAACCTGACTCCCCCGCACTCCAAGTCAAAAAGCCCAATAGCTCCGATGAAGCCGCAGGTGCAAAGTAAGTACGGTACTGACCACGCTCTAACGTTTTACTTGGCTTTTGCAAGGCTACTAATTGTTGCTGAGAGCGATTAATCTGTAAGTTATAAGCCTCTGCTTCCCAATCTTTGCCAGCATAAATACCCTTAACCGCTTTTTCGCCAGAATCCGTCTGGACAAACATCGAATAATCAACAAAAAAAGAATCCGTCGCAAACCAATGTCTTTGACCTGCGGAGTTAGCATTAGCCCGAATTATCGAACCTGAAGCATAGAAGCCTGTAAAGTCAACATTATTCACTGGCGCGAGAATTGTAGCGATCGCATCTTCTGGATTTAACAAATTACCTTGATAAACCTCACGACTTGAGCCTTGGTTCTCAGGAAGGACTAGATAAGGATTTTCGGGGATCTGAGCAACTTCTTGCCTGAGATATTCAAGATTAGCGATCGCATAAGCCATATCAATTTCGCGATCGCCTGTAAACGGAAACTTAGCAAAAGCTTCACGCTGATTATAAATTAGCAAAATAGTCACATTCCCATCGGCGACCACTCCTGACTGTCGGACTTTAGCATGGTTAAATCTAGTGAATTGACTACGCTCACTCTCTAAGTTAATCGTTAAATGTTCACCATGATGCAGACTATCAATCAAGCGATCGGCAAGTTGATAAAATGACGCTTCTAGTACATGTTCTACAGCTTGTTCTTCTAGATGTCTGCCCATCAAAAATTAACTCCTAATAAATACATCGACATAATTAAACCCTAGCTACAACATAAATGTACGCGAATCAACACCTGAAGCATCGCGATTCGCCAGAAAATCATTCATCACATTGTCAGATTCTAAATTGCCGTCCACCAAGTTAATAATGCGATCGGCAACATCAAGGATACGGTTATCATGGGTCACCATCAAAATAGTGATGTTTTCCTCCTTTGCCATTTTTTGCATCAGCGTCACCACATCACGCCCAGATTTTTTATCTAGCGCCGCCGTTGGCTCATCGGCAAGGATTAAATTCGGACGATTGACCAAAGCCCTTGCGATCGCGACCCGTTGTTTTTGCCCACCCGACAAAGCATGGGGCTTATAGTCAATCCTCTCACCCAATCCAAGCTGAGTCAAAATTTCAGCAGCCTGATTAGCCGCCATTGCATTGCCACCCTCATGGGCAAATAGATCCGTAGACATCATGACATTTTGTCTTGCTGACAAGGAATAAAAAAGATTATGCGCTTGAAAGATAAACCCAATATTTTTGCGAACTTGTACCAGCTTTTTAGGATTTAGCCCTTTCAGCTCCTGACCCAAAACTTGGAGACTGCCATCTTGGATCGTTCGTAAAGCACCGATTAAAGTAAGAAGTGTAGTCTTGCCTGAGCCAGATGGGCCAGTGAGGATCACAATCTGACCAGGGTAGATCTCTAGATTGATATCAAATAAAACCTGCTTAAATAGATCCCCTTCGCCGTAGTGGAAATTTAAATTACGGATTTGTACCGATGGCTCGACGCTTGGAGGCAGGGACTGTGTTGTAGGATCGGAAAAAGTGCCGAGCATATTCTAAAGACCTATGATCAAAATAAATGACAAATTATAAGATTTATTCAGACTATCAATGAAGCTCTCAGACTATATTAATTATGGCAGGTGCATTTATGCTCTGTGTAATCAAATCTTTTTAATCATTCATCAAAGGTTCTAAACTCATGGCATCCCGAACCTTAGTCAAAAACTATGTCGCACAATGGATGCAGATGGGCAAAACCGTCAGCCTATCAGCCCAAGGTAAGCAAGTTCACATTTACAAGATTTTACAAGGGGAAAAATATTCATCTTCATTCAATAAGCTCTGGGATGAAATTAGTACCTCTAAAGCCCAAGAAGCATATTTAAGCGGGACTGATCAAACTATTAGCGACTTGCTAGACAACAAATGGGAAATTATTGCTTGCGCCCGTTGTAATTTGCTTGTGCCGTCCGTCGATATAGGCCCAAGGACACCAGTTTGCTGCCCATGTGATGACTTACCAAACCACCCTAACCTTGACTTGGTTGCCCCCCATGTACCAGTCATTTTAGCATCGCAACTTGATGACCTATGCGATCGCCTCGCGTTGAAGTCAGAAGATCAAGCCCAAGAATCTCTCGAAGAATCTGACGATACCTATACATCTGACGAAGAGGATACCCAAGCTGTCCACAATCTCAGAACCTCAATCTTAAAACTTGTCAAATCTGGGCAATCAGAATAATTTTCAGATCGATGCTATTATTAGCACCTCTTACCGATACCATTTAAGAACTTAAAAATGTCTGATGTCGTAATTCGGGTCGAAAATTTAAGTAAAAAGTACATTATTGGTCACCAAAAGCAAGAAAGTTATACGTCTTTCCGCGATGTGCTCTCTAATGGGGCAAAGTCTCTTTGGCATGGATTGACAAGCGTTTGCACAGCAAACCTTGACGATCGCAGTGAAGAGTTCTGGGCACTCAAAGATGTGTCCTTTGAAATTAAGCAAGGCGATCGCGTTGGCATCATCGGACGTAACGGCGCAGGCAAATCCACCCTCCTCAAAATCCTCAGTCGCATCACCGAACCCACCTCTGGCAAAATCTCCATCAAAGGTAGAGTTGCCAGTCTTTTAGAGGTTGGTACAGGTTTCCATCCAGAATTAACTGGTCGCGAAAATATTTATCTTAACGGCGCAATTTTGGGAATGGATAGATCAGAGATCAAGAAAAAATTTGACGAAATAGTTGCCTTTGCGGAAGTGGAAAAATTTTTAGATACACCAGTAAAGCGTTATTCCTCAGGAATGTATGTACGCTTGGCTTTTGCAGTAGCAGCACATCTAGAGCCAGAGATTTTAATTGTTGATGAAGTATTAGCAGTAGGAGATGCTCAGTTTCAAAAGAAGTGTTTAGGAAAGATGGAAGATGTCGCCGAAAAAGAAGGACGAACTGTTTTATTTGTGAGTCATCAAATGGCATCAATTCAAAAGCTTTGCCAAAGGTCTATTTGGCTAGATCAAGGACAGGTAGTCAGTGATGATACAACGCAACTAGTTATTAACAATTACCTCAACAACTCTTCAGGTTTATCAAAAATCTCTCTAAGAGATAGAAAAGATAGAAAAGGAGATGGTAAAATTAGATTTACATCAGTGCATTTTCAAAATCAAATGGGAGAAAATACAACCTGTTTTTATAGTGGTCAAAATGTAAGGATATTACTTTTTTTCACAAACAACACTCAAAAAAGGTTAAATAATTTAAATATTGCATTAGCTATTGACAACCAAACTGGAGAAAGAATCACTCATCTTAGTACAGATGTAATATGCTCAGATTTGTCTAATTTTGGCGGTGATACAGATTGTATTGCTGTAGAAATAAATAAACTGCCTTTGACATCTGGAAGCTACGGATTTACTCTCTTCAGCACAGTCAACGGGGTAATTGCTGATTGGATTTTAAATGCTGGTTTGTTTGAGGTAGAACAAGGGGATTTCTATGGGACAGGGAAATTGCCTCCGCTAATGCAGGGAAATTTTTTAGTTGATTATCAATTCAAAACTTTGCTGGTAAATTTAAGTCAAATTAATGTCTCAGCTTAAAATTGAATTGACGATTTGTTGACTTCTTTAGATGTTGCACTTTACTTTTTTTTTTTGCAAGATATTAATTTAATATATTAGAACTAAGTACAGGGCAAAAAATCAAAAAAGGAACGACAAAATTGCCTAAAACTATTGCCCAGTATAAATTCAAACATTTCAGTTAAAAGGCTTACTAGGAAAGCATTTCAAGATTTTCGTCCTGTACTAAGATATTAGAGATAACTTCATAATCCACATAAAAAGCAAAAAATATGATCCTAGACTTTTTAACAAGCTTAATTCGAAAAGCTAAAAGACGCTACATTTTATCAGTTTCCAAGAAAATTGTTATTGGCTCTGCCTATATTCCCGTGTCGGGATGGTTGCTAACTGATAAGGACACTCTTGACATAACTAAAAGAGATAGTTTTGCTAAATACTGGAGACCGAACACGCGGTCAATATTTCTAGCAGAACATGTCTGGGAGCATCTTACAATAGAAGAATCAGCACAAGCGATGAGAAATTGCTTTGAGTTTCTTCGTAGGGGGGGGAGATTAAGAATTGCAGTTCCTGATGGATTTCATCCAAATCCAGATTATATAGAATATGTTCGCCCCGGTGGGACAGGTGTTGGTTCAGATGACCACAGAATATTGTACAATTATTTGTCAATTTCGTTAGAGTTAGAAAAAGCTGGATTCCAAATCAAATTGCTTGAATATTGGAATGAAAAGGGAGAATTTAATTTTCAAGACTGGTCGTCTGAAGATGGTCATATTGTTCGATCTAAACGCTATGATAAGCGAAATCAAGGAGGGAAATTAGCCTATACTTCTTTAATCGTAGATGGGATCAAGCGGTAGTTGATGGATCTAAGTTCTTATGGCAAATCTAAATACTCCAGTAGTTTTTATAATCTTCAATCGCCCAGATTTGTCTCAAATAGTATTCGAATCTATTCGACTAGCACAACCTAAACAACTATTTGTAATTGCTGATGGTGCTAGGTTTCCAGAAGAATTTGAAAAATGTAAACAAACTAGAGAAATTATTAAACAAGTAGATTGGGATTGTCAGGTTCTAACCAATTATTCTGACATCAATTTAGGATGCCGCCAAAGAGTATCAAGTGGAATCAACTGGGTATTTGAACATGTCGAAGAAGCAATTATTTTAGAAGATGATTGCTTGCCACATCCTTCTTTTTTTAGATATTGTCAAGAGTTACTAGAGCATTATCGCGAAGATGAACGGATCTGGTGCATTAGTGGCGATAATTTTCAAGATGGACAATGGCGTGGCAATGGGAGCTATTATTTCTCTAACTATAACCACTGCTGGGGCTGGGCAAGTTGGCGACGAGCTTGGCAACACTACGACCATGATTTATCGAACTGGCAAACAGTTAGAGATAGTCATTATCTAAGAAGTATTTTAGATAGTGAATTAGAGATAAAATATTGGTGTGATATCTTTGATAAATTAGATAAGTTTGGTCAGCCTAACTCTTGGGCTTATCCTTGGACTTTTACTTGCTGGCAAAATAGTGGGCTAACGATATTGCCAAATGTTAACTTAGTTTCAAATATTGGCTTTCGTAGTGATGGGACTCATATTACAGGAGATTCAAAGCTTGCTAATTTACCAGTTAAAGATATTGGTAAAATTTATCATCCATCTTTTTTAGTACGCGATCGCACTGCTGATGAATATACTTTTGATCATGTTTTTGGCGGTATAACTATGAAAGAATTGGCTCTGAAAAATAATACTTTTAAAGGCAAATTGATAAATAAATTACGGGCTTTAAAAAGCAACCTAAAATCATTAAAAAAACATATAAAGCAATGAAGATGCTAAAATCTATTGTCAAAAAAATATTAAACTTTAGTGGATATGATTTAGTTAAAAAAAGTAGAAACAACCAAGATTTTTTGCTTCCAAATCAATTTCCTGATTTTAGCCAATCAGATCTAGAAATTATTAAACTCATTAAACCTTTTACGATGACTAGTCCTGAGCGACTTTATGCTTTAATAAAGGCAATTGAATATATTAGCAATAATAATATCAGAGGAGATATTGTTGAATGTGGTGTCTGGAAAGGAGGCAGTATGATGGCTATCGCTCATACACTTCTCAGAATGAACGATATAAATCGCAATCTTTATCTATTTGATACTTTTGAGGGGATGACACCTCCGAGTCAAGAAGATCTGTCATTTACAAATGATAATGCTCTACAACTTCTACAAGATAGTAATAAAGAAGATCAAACATCTATTTGGTGTTATGCGTCTTTAGAAGAAGTTATGACCAATTTACATTCAACTGGGTATGCTTCAGACAAGATTTATTTTATTAAAGGAGAAGTCGAAAAGACAATTCCTGAAAAAGCACCCGATCAAATTGCGGTACTTCGGCTAGACACAGATTGGTATGAATCAACTCGTCATGAGCTGGAAAATTTATTTCCCCGTTTAGTTCCAGGAGGAGTAATCATAATTGATGACTATGGATATTGGAAAGGATGTCGGAAAGCTACTGATGAATATATTTCAAATAATAAAGTACAGATTCTATTAAATCGGATAGACTTTACTGGAAGAATTGGGATAAAACTTTGAAATAATTATTGCAGTTAATAAGAAAGATTTAATGAAGTATCTTAACCTTGGTTGCGGTCATCGTTTTCATCCATCTTGGACAAATATTAATTTTATATCCACAGATCAGAGTGTTATTGCTCACGATTTAAAAAAGGGAATTCCCTTTCCAGAACAATCATTTGATATAGTCTATCACTCTCATATGTTGGAGCATCTTTCTAAAGCGGATGCAAAAATATTTATGGAAGAGTGCTATCGAGTGCTACGTCCTCAAGGAATCTTAAGAGTAGTAGTTCCAGATCTTGAGCAAATAGCCAGAATGTATCTGCATTGCCTAGAAAACGCTTGTATTGGTTCTGAAGAATGGGAACAAAACTATCAGTGGATACTATTAGAAATGTATGACCAAACAGTGAGACGTAAATTTGGCGGAGAAATGGTCGATTTTCTGTCCCAACAAGATATTGCTAATCGAGAATTTGTGATCAAACGCTGCGGGGTTGAAATTGAGAAAATTATAAATAATTCTCAAAAACAATCTTTTCTTAAAACTACGCCTGAGAATAATTTCAAAAAGTTTCTTAAGCATATTTATCGACTATTGCGATATTCTAATTACCGCCGTCAGGCAGTTCTCAAGCTTATCCTTAGTCCAACAGAGCTAGATGCGCTAGAAATAGGGCAGTTTAGACAAAGTGGAGAGGTTCATCAGTGGATGTACGATCATTACTCTTTATCTAGTTTGTTAAAAAAGTGTGGATTACAAGAAATCACAAAACGAACTGCTCATGAAAGCTATATCCCTGAATGGACTAGCTTTAATTTAGATACAGAGCCTGATGGTTCTGTTTATAAGCCAGATTCTCTGTATATGGAATCTATAAAACCTGTCTTATGAAAATTTTACATGTCAATCAATCTGATACCTCGGGTGGTGCTGCGATCGCAGGATATCGTCTTCATCAAGGATTATTAGAACAAGGGATTGATTCTAAGATGTTGGTGGGAAATGTTAAGACTGACAGCGATCGCATAGTGGCTGTTCCTCGTAAACCCCGTACTGAAAATCTACTCAATCGTTTTACGAGGTATTCTGGGCTTAACTACATCAATCTTCTTAGCAGTTTTGATATTCCTAATCACAAATTTTATCAAGATGCAGATATTCTAAACTTTCATAATTTACATGCAGGCTACTTTAACTATTTAGCTGTTTCAAAATTAACTAAAACAAAACCTGCAATCTTTACTCTCCACGATATGTGGAGCTTTACTGGACATTGTGCTTATAGCTATGACTGCGATCGCTGGAAAATTGGCTGTGGGAAATGTCCTTATCCTGACACCTATCCTGCCATTTGTCACGATAGTACTCTCATTGAGTGGAAACTCAAAAATTGGATTTACGGTAAATCAAATCTAACTATCGTCACTCTCAGCCATTGGCTAACTGAACAAGCTAAAGCAAGTATGCTCAATCGCTTTCCTATCTACCACATTCCTAATGGTATTGATACAGATACTTATCAACCATTAGATCGGCATTTATGTAAGGCTGTTTTAGGTATTCCTCAAGATAAAAGAGTACTTCTATTCGGTGCAGAAAGTCTTAAAGATAAACGCAAAGGTGGGGATTTATTATTAAATGCTTTGCGGCAATTACCGATATCTCTTAAAGCAGAGATACTACTCCTGACCTTTGGGAATGGAAGTGAGGCGATTACTGCTGAATTGGGAATACCAACTATTGGCTTGGGATATATTAGTAGCGATCGCTTAAAGTCTATTGCTTATTCGGCGGCTGACCTGTTTATTTTCCCTACCCGTGCTGATAATTTACCTTTAGTATTACAAGAAAGCATGGCTTGTGGAACGCCAATGGTTTCCTTTGATATTGGCGGTGTTCCAGACCTAGTAAGACCGATGGTCACGGGTTATTTAGCAAAACCTGAAGATGCCAAGGATTTTTGTAATGGTATTGTGACGTTACTAGAAGATGATCAATTGCGACAAAATATGAGTGTCAATTGTCGTGCGATCGCCATTGCGGAATATTCTTTAGAATTGCAAGCAGAGCGCTATATCAAACTTTACAAAGAGATTTTGCTTTAAATCACAAAAGTAAGAGGCGGTGTTTTGCACCGCCTCTTACTGAACTATTCTACCAAAGCAATATGACTTGGCTTAGTGTGATTTGGCGCAATCGCATCGGCGGAACTCTCGATCATTTTGGTGGCAAAGTTGGGGATTAGTCCAAAGAAAACGATGATCAGAGCGAGAACGATCGCGGGAGATTTTTCTTGCCATTTTGCAAAGGGAAAATTGCTAATCGGTGGCTGATTGGCAATTTTTTCGACGGCAAGACGGCCAAAAAATACGCGATCGATCATGATGAGGAAATAGACCGCAGTTAATCCAGTTCCAATCATACAGAGAAGAGTTTGGATTGGGAAAACTGCAAAACTGCTACGAAAAATCACAAATTCAGCAATAAACCCAATCATTCCTGGTGTACCTGCGCTTGCCATTGCTGCCAAAATCATCAGCGAACCTGTAATTGGTAAACCACGTTCAGGATTGAGCAAACCATTGAGGGAGTTGATATCTCTGGTTCCCGTTTTCTTATAAACAATACCCACCAAAATAAATAGCAGCGCCGAGATAAGACCATGACTAACCATCTGAAAAGTAGCCCCTACTAGTGACAATGGGCTAGCAGCGGCTAAGGCTAGAAGGATATACCCCATATGTCCTACAGAACTATAGGCAACCATTTTTTTCATGTCAGTTTGGGTGATTGCGGTAAGACATCCATAAATGACGCTGACCACAGCCCAACCTGCCAAAAATGGAGCGATCGCTTGCCATGCTTCGGGCAGTAAACCCAGTCCAAACCTTAATAGACCGTATGTTCCAAGTTTTAGTAGAACCCCTGCGAGCAATGTGGAAACTGGGGTTGAGGCTTCAACGTGGGCATCAGGTAACCATGTATGCAACGGCACGATTGGAATTTTAATGCCAAAGCCAAGGAGTAGCAGAATTAGCAAAATTCCTTTGGTCGTTGTCGATACGCCTTCAAGATTTAAGTCTTGATAGTTAAAGGTAAAGGCAGTATCGCTACTACCAAAAAATGCCATGCCGAAAAAGGCCGCTAAGATCAGCACGCCTGAAATGGCGGTATAAATTAAAAACTTGGTTGCAGCGTAGCCGCGTTTTTCTCCGCCCCAAATCGCGATTAGTAAATAGAGGGGAACTAATTCAACTTCAAAGAAAAGAAAGAAAAGGAGTAAGTTTTGAGCAAGAAATGCTCCATTGACACCACCCCCAAGCACTAATAGCAAGGGGAAATAGAGGCGAGGACGTTGAATATCATTGCTTATGTAGATAGCGATAATCAGCAATAATCCATTCATTAGAACTAGTGGGAAGGATAGACCATCAACACCTAGCCGATAGGTAAGTCCGATGGGATCTAGCCAAGCCAAGGATTCACTTAATTGGATGGAGGATAGACTAATATCGAATTTGGTGATTAAGAAGATCGCCCATCCAAATGTAGCGATCGCAATGCCTAATGATATTCGGCGTAACTGTTGGGTGTCGAGGGCTGCGCCCACTAAAACGATAAGAAGTGCACCTGCGATCGGTGCCCAAACTAATGTGCTAAGCATATTTGATTAAAAAATAATAATTAAAACAATTAAGGTGATTTCTCATTTAAAATTTACCCCACCCTAACCCTCCCCTTGCAAATGGGAGGGAACAAGATTTCTAGTTTTCCCCCTTTGCAAGGGGGAATTAAAGGGGGTAAAGCCACGACTGATATCTAGTAGCTGAACTTTTAATGAAGACCATAAAAAGCGGCAAATCCGATCAGAATTAAACCGATCATGATCGTCAGCACGTACTGCTGTAACCTTCCTGTCACCGTATATTTCAAGCTTTCGCCACTGAAGATTGAGGCAAAGCCAACAAAGTTAACTGAACCATCGACTAAATAGCGATCAATCCAAGCTAAAAATTTGGAGCCCCCGCCCACAATCAAGACCACGGTGTATTTATAGATGGCTTGTACATAGAGGTCATAGGCTAGTAAATCCTGTACAGCTTTCCATACCTGACGAGTAGCCTTTGGCAACATCGGCACTGAGCTACCAGTTTCGTAGGGTTTGATGTAGATATATGCACCTAAGCCAAAGCCAAGAAGCCCTGAAGCGGAAAGTACGACAGTACCCCAGATATCCACTGTATCTAAGTCAATATCAACAAATTCCCATGATGGTAACAAGATGGGCACAAGTAAAGTAATGATTGTCAGAGAGACTAATGGAAGTGCCACTGGCCAAGCAACTTCGGGCGCACGGCGGGTTTTGGGCTGGGTTGGGCCAAGAAATACGAGTGCAAACAATCGCATTAGTCCGAAGGCAGTAATGCTATTGACCAATAAGGCGATCGCAATTAACCAAGGTTCGCTATTCCAAAAGGTTTCTTCCCATCGTAGAAGAGTCCAAAATCCGCCAAATGGAACCAGCGCCACTAATCCCAGTGAGCCGACAATGAAGGCGATGAGACTGGCAGGCATTCGTGTTTTGATGCCGCCCATTTCCGTGAGATCTTGCGTCATCGTGGTCATCATTACTGCGCCAGAACTGAGGAATAACAATGATTTGCTAATGCCATGACTAAAGAGTAAGCCCAAAGCTAGGTCTGGCTGTTGCATACCCACGGCGATAAAAACTAGACCAAGATAGGCACTTGTTGAGTGGGATAGAGCGCGTTTCATGTCGATTTGGGCGATCGCCACTAATGATGCGCCGATCGCTGTAATTGAACCAATCACCACCGAAACTTCAGCCGCCACGGGAAACAGAGATAAAATAGGCTGAAACTTAATCAGCACATAGGCTCCAGCACCTACAACTACGGAATTTCGCAAAATCGAAGCAGGGTTTGGCCCCTCCATCGCTTCATCGAGCCATAGGTGCAGTGGGAATTGAGCGCATTTACCCAATGGGCCTGCAATTAGAGCTAGCCCTAATAACGTGCCAAATTGTTGATGTTCGGCAAAATAGGCGATCGTTTGCGGCGCATCAGCCCATGTTTTGAGATCGGAAAAATTCAAACTATCCGTAAGATTGGACAATGTAACTACAGCCATTAACAAAAATAAGTCGCCGACTCTCTTTGTCCAAAATGCGTCTCTAGCGGCAGTTACTACTAGGGGCTGTGCATACCAAAACCCGACTAGTAAATAAGTTGATAGGGTGAGCATCTCCAGCAGGGCATAGCTGAAAAATAGTGAGTCACTAAAGGCAATCCCTGTGATCGCTGCTTCAAAGAAGCCAATTAGGGCGCAAAATCTGGCGATCGCCCAATCAGTTTCGAGAGAGCCTAGCCCATAGACTTGTGAGATCAAACTCATCACGGCAATCATCACTGATGCGCCGACACTAATCGTGGAGATATCAAATGAGCAAGCAAGATTTAGATCAAAAGCTTGAAACCAAATAAATTCAAATTGTTGAGCAGGTTGTCCCCAAATTGATGTCAGCAGCCAACAGCTATGAACTAGTGCTAGTACAGTCATCAATATATTTAGGTAAGCCGCAGGACGCGGGCCTGATCGACGAACTATCCTTAATGACCATGGGAGTGTCAGCACTGCGCCCAGCAAACCATAGCAAGGCAATAACCAAGCTGTTTCTAGGATCATTGATTTTACTATAGAGTTTTTACTATGTTTATCTTAAAATCTATCGATTATTTTATAAGCTTACAATAAAATGTTTCGCGTCAAAATTTTATGGATATCGCCATAATGCATTAAAAAAGGATGCAAAGTATCCCTTCTTTTAATACGTTTAATAATGCATTCGTAAATACCGATCTAATAGAACAAAGCGATCGCAGGCTTGTTGATGCCTTTTTTGCCATGTGGCGGGACTACGCGCAGTTTGCAACATTGTTAAATCTACGCCAAGCATTTTTAATTGTTTATCAATTTCCACTTGCAAAGATAAATTTTGCGGTGTTATCTCTAGATCTGTGTTTATAAGATTTGACTGAAAAAATGTTTGAATTTCGCGATGCGATCGCAGCCAGTCTTTGGCGATCGTGGGTGCAGGTTCTTTTTGGGAGGCGATCGCTGTTTGCAATATTTCTAACTGATTTTGCAAATCATGAACTAAAGCTAAATAATCTTGTGCCAAGGTTTTGATAATGAAATTTGCACGATACTACAACAATAAAGACCCAATTTTTTGTGAGCAGCTTCGCCGCCCATAAAAAATTGGGTTGCAGAACCTTTAGATGATTTTATATGTTTGCAAGTTCAGCATTTCTCTTTGGACATTGATGCCAATGACTAATGCATCACTCAGCATAGAACTATACTGATCGGCTTGATTCTTGACTTCTAAAGACTCTAACGCAATTAGATTTTGCTCAATATTGTCGAAAAGCTGGCGATGACTACTTAAAAAATTCCGATGCTCTCGGAGTATTTTTTCAGTCGTTAAACCACAAATTAGACTATCTCTAGTTAGCTCAAGAGCTTTCAGTATATCTTCGCGATGATCGATATTTGCTGATTGATTGCCAACTTGATTGCCAATAGACTTGAGGCGATCGCAAATATCGACAGCAAATATCACTTGATTATATTTATCAACTTCATCGAGAAGATGTGATAAACAAGCCATTTTCTTAGCTCTCGTCCAAGCAAAAAGGTTCCACCCAGCGAACAAAATTATGGCAAATGAGAATACAAAAATAGCGAATCCAACTTGATCTTGACGGTTATCTATGGGTCTACCGAGAAATTGAAAGATCAAAATGCTAATTGGCAAACTGAAAATTGAAATTAAGAATAGAGTGACAACCTCACTCAGCAAAAAAGGAACCAAGCATTTTTTCTTTTTGAGTATAGAAATCCTATAAGCACTTCCAATAAACAAAGGGCTAATCTCTTTTCCTGTTACTCTCTCTAGATCTTGTTCAGTGATCTGTAAATGCCTAATATCAGTTTGCATGGTTGTTAGGTAAGAGTTCTACGATTTAATAGAGAACTAATTTTTGGTGGCGCGGCAAAGCCGCGCCACCAAAAATTAGTTCTCTATTTTACTGTTAATTCCTAAACTCAGGTTTATGAGATAAAGAATTGCTTAAGAGCATTCCAGACTGCCATATAAAAATTCCCTTCGCGAGGACGAAAAAGGTCGAACTTAGAGCCAAAGGAGCCAAAAAATGGTCTGAGCGTCCAAGCCATCTGACTACCAACAAAAGCATAAAGCCCTAACCAAAACTTCAAAATTGATATCCGAACTTTGCGGTTTTTGTCAATCGCTGTATCTTCTATCATTAAGCCTTGATCTGAGACAATAGTTTCTACTTTTGGCAGTAAAACTTGATAGAGAAAGTAAACTCCAATAATTCCTGTTAACGTAAATATGGCAACGTTTAACAGCAGAAAAAAGGAATAGCTATCTGTCGTAATCAAGAAGAATAAGGTGACTGGCGCAAAGCCAAATAATAAAGTACTCGTAATAGTCACAGCACAAAGTAAAATCGCCGTATATTGACTCAGGCGAGTTTTTGCACCGAAGTAAACATTAAAGAAATAGAGCGCAGGCAAGCAAATCGCTAGGGTAATAAGAAACAAAAATGGCAACTTGGCTGCCGAGGATAAAACCTGCATCCAAGAACTAACCGCACCGATCAATCCGCCATAAATCGCTAAAAATATGGAGCTACAAACTAACAAGCCAAATATTTTGGTATTGATTTTGATGCCGTCATAGATTTCTTGAATGAACCGATCGCGATCGCTAAGTAAGTCAATAAGAACTGAAAAAAATGGCATAAATTTTTGAAGGCAGAAGTTAAACTTGATAACTCTGGACATTTTTTGAACAGTAAATGTTCCTTAAGTTATAGCCCCAAGAAATGAATAGCGGCTTCGCGCCGCTATTCATTTCTTTTTTATTTGTGTAGCCAGAAAAAAGTTTTAATTTCATAGGGCTTAAATATAACTTGTAAGTGATTGGAAGCACCTTTAACTATGGTTAGTAGAATATTCTTGTTTTCCATCAAATCGCATTCCCAAATATTCTCTGCTTGTAATAAATCGAGTGAAATTTCAATTTCTGTCTCAGTTGTTTGCCCATGCGCCTCATAAAAACGCATAATCCAGCCTGATTGATCCTGCGATCGCTTAAAAGCTGAGAGAATAATATTGGGGGCAGAAACTTGTAAAAAACTTTGTTGCTTGTTTGGAATTGATAAATTTGGAATTGGAGAATGTTGTAAAACAAGAGGATTGTTTAACTCTTGAGCAAGTTGGACAATGTTTGCTTCTCGCCAATCACCTTGATGGGGAACTAAGCGATAGGTAAATTCATGATGACCGCGATCGCTATTTGGGCTGGGCCAGTTAGGACTACGCAGCAAAGTTAAACGTAAACAGTCAGGCTTTGCGTCATAGCCATACTTACTATCATTGAGAACACTCAAACCAACCCCAGTGTTTGCTCCCGCCTGCGGCGGGAGCAAACTCTCTGGGATTGGAGAAACCGCAATATCTGCCCAATATTGAGCAGGGACTTCCCATTTGGCTTTTGATTCGGGTGTTTCGTCAAGTGTACTACGCTGAATCGTTCCCATTGGGATTTCGTAAGTAGCATAGGGCGATCGCCAGTTTACAGGAAAGGCTACCTTGACTAAGGTGTATTCCTCTTGCCAATCAACCCAATTCTTAACAGTAATAAATGGCTCAAAGGCTGATAGTTGAACCTCTTGGATGACGGTTGAATCACGAAACTTTTGGACAGTGCGGACTGATACTTGGAGGCTGCTATTGCTAGAAATCTCAATTGATTCGAGCGTTGTCGATTCTAATTTTTTACTTTCATAATTTGGATCAATATTCCATGCATCCCAATATTGTCCCTTGTCTTCAAAGAACTGGAGGGTACTAGGTGATTGCAAGATCGCTTTTTGCGATCGCTTGTCAAATATTTGCGCGATCGCACCCGTTTTAAGCTCAACCTCGACTTTAAGATATCTATTCTCTAGATAGAACTTTTCACTATCCGAAATAATACTTAAAGGCTCATTTGTCTCGAAAACTTCTACAGATTCCATCTCTGCAAATCCAAAGCTAGGAATATTCGCTAGCCAACAAAATGAACCGTCTGGCTTTTTGATTAATTGCGATCGCTGCCAGTTGAGAAAATTCCATGCTTGCAAATTAGTATTTTCTTGGATGTCAATAGGAAGAAGGCGATCGCAAATTTCTCTTACCTCAGTCCAAGTGCGATCGGCATCGTCAAAAACATCACTTATCGATGTCCCAGGCAAAATATCATGAAATTGATTGAGTAATAATCCTTGCCAAGCATTCTCTAATTGAGTTTGAGGATAGGCAATATTTGTAATTAAAGCTGCGATCGCGCTATATTTCTCAGCATTACCGATTAGGACTTCAACCTGTCGATTTTGGCGTTTTTGTTCGGCTTTGGAGGTAAATGTGCCGCGATGAAATTCTAAATAGAGTTCATCTTGCCAAACTGGTAAATCTGTGGGTAATTTCTCTTTGAGATTTAATAGAAAATCCTCTAATGTGCTGGGCTGTATCTCAAAGAATAAAGGTGAATCTGCCCACTTGCGTCCCATGTCGAGCATATCCGCAGTTGGGCCACCACCATGATCGCCAACACCATAAAGCCATGCCGTCTCAGGGATATCGTGTTTTTCTTCTTGAGTAGCAAGATATTTTGCGATCGCGACTGGCTCTAGTCCCAGCCCAATCTCATTACTAAAATAAGTAAAGATACGACTTCCATCCACACCTTCCCACCAAAAAATTTGATGCGGGAATTTGTTAGTGTCATTCCACATTAGTTTTTGCGTGACAAATGCTTCAAAGCCACTTTTTAAAAGGATCTGCGGCATTTGCCAATGAAACCCAAAGGTGTCTGGCAACCATGCGATTTTGACCTCTTTATTAAATTTCTCCCGAAAATATTCTTGACCATAGAGAATTTGTCTAATCAAAGACTCTCCGCTCGGCAAGTTCCCATCTGGCTCCACCCACATGCCGCCGATCAGTTCCCATTTACCCTCTGCCACGGCAGATTGAATACGGGCAAATAATTCAGGATATTCGCGTTCCATCCATTGGTAAGAGACAGCCGTACTTTGATTAAAGATTAATTCTGGGTAACGCTCTTGAAGGTTTAAAGCCGATGTGAATGTGCGTTGCATTGCATTTTTGGTTTCTGCGATCGCCCATAACCAAGCCACATCAATATGCGAATTTCCCAACATATAAATCTGACGCTGTTTGAGAAATCCACTATATTGCAGAAGCGGTTTGCGGATTTCTGCTAGTTGCTCGAAAAAGCTTTCACTTGTAATCGATGCAGACATTGCAAATAGATTAAGTAATCTATTCGCGGCAGTTTCAAGAGGTTGTAAATCAACTTGATGCCTAGTAAAAATTGGAATATAAGTCTGGAGAATTTCTAATTCGATCGCTAACTGATCAGGATCGCATGGTTGACACAAATATTCAAAGATTAATTCTGAAAGTTGTAATGCACCTATATCGTGTTTAGGACTATTCAGCTTGATTTCTAGAATAAATTCATCGAGAGGTTCCGCATGATTAGTTAATAAAATCCGACATTTCTGATCAAATAAATCCCCTTCTTGGGCTTTATTGCCATTAATCCACACCTCACAAATATCCACCCACCATATTAAATTTAGCCGAATGGTGGAGCCGATGATCGATAATCCTGCGTAGCTCTCTGGTACTTGCCAAACTTGCTTTAGATGAATGTTTTGCTCGAATTGCAAGAAGGCTACCATCGGCTTATTTTGCTTAGAGCTTACCGTTGGCAGAGTCTCCCAAGTACCTTGTTCATTTTCTCTTTGCCAATTGCTGAGTATAGATAAACGCGATCGCATTTTTAATTGATCGATAACCTCAGTCAGATTTTTTACTAAATCAACCATTCAGTCTATGTCTCCAAATTCGAGTTAGATGTTACTTAAACCAGTTTACTCATTTAGATACCACCAATTAAGCCCCTTGAGATCTATTTCATTGTCATGAGTTTTGATGCGATCGCCTATTCCTTATCGACTAAAACAGCGATCGCGATATCAGGTGATCGTTCGAGAGATTATACTTTTAAAGTTTGAGGATCTCATCCAAGAAAGTACGTGGATCGATGACTGAAGTATTTTCAATTGGGTTCAATACAAGTAAATCACTGTCTCCAGTAATCAGATGAGAAGCATCGCCATTTAGCGCTAAGTCGATAAATTTATCGTCTTTTGGATCTCGACATAATTGGACTTGATTTAAAATCTCGACAAATAACCATGTAGTTTTAATGCGGATAGATAATCCATCAATATCGGCGGGATCAATATATTTAGAAAATTTTGAGCGTCCTAAAACAGATAAAACTTCGGTGAGAGTGGCAGTGGAGTATAAAATAACGCCATTGTCTTCTCCCCAATTTAGAATTTTAGCTGAAATAGATACTGGGGATAAAATGGCGCTGACTAAGACATTTGTATCGAGAACTAAACGCATAGAACTATTGATCATCACTTAATAGTTCATTTAACTTGTCTTCTGTTAAGCCACGTTTTTGCGCCTTTTTTCCAATGCTATCTCTAAATTTTTGAAATTCTTGAATGTTGGTACGAGTAATGCGTTGATAGTCTTCAATAGACATAATCACTGCGACATCACGATTCTGTTTACGGATCATCACAGGTTCGCGTTGGGCTTTATCGATGACTGCGCCAAAAGATTGTTTGGCTTCTGTTGCTGAAACAATTTGCATAGCTTTAGCTCTTTTTCTTATATATTATATAGACAAAATAGACAATTTGTCCATAATTGTGATAGCGATCGCGCTTATCAGGTGATTGGTTAAGTATTTCCATCTTTAAAGTTTTTGGTATAATTACTGATAATTAGATGGCTTAGGATGTAAATCATGAGTATTGCCTTAAAAGCTGAGCAAGAGCAGTTTATTCAAAAGAAGCTCAATAGTGGTAAGTATGGATCTGCTGATGAGGTGATTTTTGAAGCATTTCGGTTGCTTGAGGAGAGAGACAAGCATTACGAGCAATGGCTGCAAGATACTCGGAATAAGGTGGCTGATGGGTTAGCTCAACTAGATCGGGGTGAAGGATTGGACAGTGAAAGTGTGATGGCGAGATTGAAAGAACGGATTCGTAATGCTCGCGAGAATCATCAATGACAAGCTACATTATTTCTCCATTAGCAAGTCGAGATTTGGATGATATCTTTGACTATTTTGCTGAGTTTAGTGTTGATGCTGGCGAAAGATTTGTTGATGACTTCAATAAGAAATGTCGTAATTTAGCAGTTTTTCCTCATATTGGTCGCGCCTACACTGAGATAGAGTCTTCTTTGCGTGGTATTCCTTTGAGTGGTTATGTCATCTTCTATCGAGTTAATGAGAATTCCATAGAGATTGTCAGAGTGGTAAGTGGGTATAGAGATTTAGATTCTTTATTTAGTGAAAATAATGATACAAATTAGCGATCGCCACATCAGAAGCTCGCTTAACTACATCTGCTTTTAAAGCCTTATGCTTAAAATATAAGTTTTTAAGTTTTAAAGGCTACTTATATGATAAAAAAAATTATAGAAGGCAAGAAATATGCGAAAATTCAGTACTACTAAAATATTTCTTTCTATAGATACACATAAAATCACATTAAAATTTCAATACTTGGGAATCTAAATAATGAGTTGTGAAGACAAAAATCTAAGAGTTCATGAAATGATTTTTCGATTAAAATGCCTTGAGAAAAAAGGTTCTGAATTTCAGTCGTTTTTTGAAAAAATCATGTTCAAACTCGATACCAGTTTTATATCAATTAAACCTTCAGGGAAAGAAGGGGATTGGAAATGTGACGGTTTTTCTAAAAAAACAGGCACAGTTTATCAATGCTATGCCCCAGAGAATTTACAAAAAAGCACTACAGTAGCAAAGGCAGTTTTAAAAGTAAAAGAAGATTTTCAGGGAGCGAAAGAACATTGGGCAGAAGAAATGAAATGCTGGATATTCGTTTGGAGTGCTCATAGTCAACTCCCTCCTCAAGTTCTTAAAACTCTATCTAAAATAAAAAATGAGAATACAGAAATTATTATTGATGATTGGAGTCAAGAATCACTTTGGGTTAGAATATCAAAACTCTCTACGATTGAGAGAGAAAGTATTTTAGATTTTTCTTTGGAGGTAAAATCTGCATCAGAAACAACAGCAGCAGAAGTGGAATCTCTCCTCTCCTATTTAACACGACAAAAAGTAGAACCTATTGGAGCAGACTTAGAGCTAACAGAGCTTCAAGAAAAGCTAGACAAAAATAATTTAAGTGGAAGTATACAAGTACTAGTTAAAAATGCAATACCTATAACAAAGATTGTGGAAGATTATACTAAAAATCATTATGATATCGAATATTCTGGAATAGTCGCAAAAGTATTGTCAGATAAGTATTGTACACTTACAAAGGAAGATATAAAAGAAGCTGACGCGATATTCTTTTCGTTAATTGAGTTTGTGTCTTCTAAAAAGATGAATGAACCTAAGCTCTTTTGGGCTTCTATTGGCATTGTTTCACATTATTTTCAATTGTGCGATATATTTGAAAGATGATCCTACCTACAAAGCATATAGAAACAAAAAGATCTCTCATTTGGTTAGGCGGCTTAGTTTTACAGCAATTAAACAAGCCGAGGACTGTTACATTTTTATGGGAAAAAATACGAAGCTATCCAGAGGTAGGGACGTTTGAAAGGTTTTCTCTTGCTCTTGACTTTCTCTACACTGTTGGAGCGATTGAATTTCAGGATAATCTCTTGAAGAGGTGTGGATAATGTTGTACTCTGTGCGTTCCGATCTCATTACATTTAAGCATGTTACGTTTCATAGTGGATTTAATGTGATTGTTGCTGAGAGATCCGAAAGCTCTACACATAAGCAATCTCGGAATGGTAGCGGGAAAAGTTCATTAATTGAAATTATTCACTTTTGTCTAGGAGCTAAAGCTGTTAAGAAAAAAGGTCTCATGGTAGATGCTCTACAAGATCATACTTTTTCAATTGATATTGATCTTGGAGGTAAGCGATTTACTATAAGCCGTAAAACTAAAGAACCAAGCTATGTAGTTATAGATGGTGATTGGTCAGATTGGGTTATCAAACCAATAGTAGACAAAAAGACAAAAGAGCCAAGGATATCCATACCTCAATGGTGTTTAGTTCTTAATTGGCTTATGTTTGGCTTATCTCCAGAAATTAGCGAACAGAAACATTCACCAAGCTTTCGCAGCTTAATTTCGTACTTTGTGAGAAGAGGAAGAGATGCTTTTAGTAATCCTTTTACACACTTTCCTAAACAAACCGAATGGCAAAAGCAAGTAGATCATACGTTTTTGATTGGGTTATGTTGGGAACATGCCCAAAAATGGCACGATCTAAAGGAAAGAATGGAAAGCTTAGCACAATATAAGAAGGCTGCAAATTCTGGGCTGATCAGTGGATTTTCAGGAAGTGTAGGTGAACTTGAGGTAACTAAAGTTCAACTTGAAGAACAGGTGATTAGAGAACAAGAACAGTTAAGTAATTTTAGAATTCATGAACAATATAGGGATATAGAAGTACGTGTAAACTCATTACATGAGAGGATTCGTCATTTTCAAAACCAAAATGTTAGTTCACGAAAGATGCTTGAATACTACGAAAGTGTCTATCAAGAGGAACAACCTGCGGGTGAAAACGCAATCGCAAAAATGTATGAAGAAGCTGGCATATTATTGCCCGAAAGTGTAACTAGAAAAATCCATGAGGTTCAGGAGTTTCACCAGAAAGTCACAATAAATCGCAAGAATTTTTTGAAGTCAGAAATCGAGAGATTAAGAAATGAAGTGCGACAAGTGGAAGCAGAAATTATTAAGTTTAGACAGGAGTATGCTTCTCTAATGTCTATTTTACAGACTCACGGCGCTTTAGACGAGTACAGCAAACTCCAACAACATAATATGTTAGTAGTTACAAAGCTTGAGGAAATTAAGACTCGGATTGATAATCTTAAAAAATTTGAGCAGGGAACCATATCTTTACGAATAGAACAAGATAGACTAGCCCTTGATGCACATGCTGATTACCAAGAAAGAAGTTCTGTTCGACAAAAAGCTGTATCTCTCTTTAATTCTAATTCTGAAGCTATTCATGAAGCTCCTGGCAGTCTAATTATGAATGTTGATAAAAATGGCTTTAGATTTCATGTTGAAATTGATAAATCTCAGAGCCAAGGAGTTAATCAAATGGGGATATTTTGCTACGACCTAACTCTTGCTCAAATTTGGGCTTCAAAAGAACATAGTCCGAGTATGCTTATCCATGACAGCACTATTTTTGATGGGGTAGATGAGCGTCAAATTGCTCAAGCTCTTCAGTTAGCTGCTAGAGAATCACAAAAACTTAATTTTCAATATATTTGTTGTCTCAATTCTGACTCTATACCTTCACAAGAATTTGGAGATAATTTTGATATTCAACCTTATAAGGTACTTGAATTGTCTGATAGTGGAGAAGATGGAGGATTGTTTGGAATTAGATTTTAGCTCAATCATGAAAGTGTTTAAAATTAAGTCTGACAAATAATTTCACTTTAAGCTTATCGATTAGAACTTGAGGAGAGGAAAGAACAGCAAGAAGGCGATCGGCTACTTTCTCTGATCTCTGCCCAAAAACAAGAATTTGAAAAATCTCTCACAGTCTAGCTTTAACCCATCATCTCTAAGATTACATATAATTGACACACCCCCAATAATTAGGAGTTACCAATGCAAACAATTAGCGAACAATACATTGTTGATGCTCAAGGTCAACGCCTGAGCGTGGTTGTAGAATTTGACTATTATCAAAAACTACTTGCACGGCTAGAAGAACTAGAAGAAATTTATGCCTTTGACCTAGCCGAAGAATCTCAAGACGAAGCTATCCCATTTGCCCAAGCGATCATCGGTTAGAACTTGAGGAGAGGAAATAACGGTCAGAAGGCGATCGCCTGCGTTCTCTAAATCTCTAGCAAAAAACAAGAATTTGAAAAATCTCTTTCAATTTAATCAGAGTAAAATCGTCTTAATCCATTCAACAAGGAATATCTAAATATGCTGTTACAACGTATCACAATAGACTGGAATATCTGTCATGGTAAACCCTGCATCAGAGGTTTGCGCTATCCAGTCGAGATGATCTTAGAACTTCTCAGTTCAGGCATGACCACCGAAGAAATCCTCGAAGACTATGACGATCTAGAGCGAGATGATATTTTTGCAGTCCTAGCCTATGCCACAAAACTGAGCCAAATAAAAAGCATCCACAAGGTTCTTGTATGAAATTTCTTGTTGATGCTCAATTACCCGTGCGTTTATCCCATCTTTTAAAATCAATGGGACATGATGCAATCCATACCAAAGAATTAGCCCTCAAAAATGCAACACCAGACACGGAAATTAATACACTCTCAATTCGCGAACAGAGAATTGTAATTACCAAAGATTCTGATTTTTGGGACTCCTTTTATATCAGCCAAGAGCCTTACAAGCTTTTGCTAGTAACAACAGGCAACATCAGCAACAAAGAACTGGAATCATTATTCGTTAAAAATCTAGGTCAGGTAGTGCATTTGCTAGAGCAACATTCTTTGATTGAAATGTCACGAGATTCAGTCATAGTCCATCAATAAACAGAAAATAAGCATAAATTTAAGGTAATAAACAACCATGCTGAAAAGCTATGAAGCAACCTATGAAAACGGACAAATCAAATGGATTTCCGAACAACCAGAAATTACCTCAGCAAGAATTATTGTGACCGTCCTAGAAGAAACCAAACCACAAATAAAACGGCATTTTCCTATACCTGACATGGCTGGCAAAGTGAAAATATTAGGTGATATCGTAAGCCCCATTGTTGATGAAGAGGACTGGGAATGTCTGAAATAATTTATTTTCTAAATATCCTGAGCTAGAAAATTATTTGATGTAAATTAGGAAAACAACGGGAAAATTGCGATCGCTTAAGATTATCAATATCTAGCAAAAAACAAGAATTTGAAAATACTCTCAAATCCTAACAAGACCATGATCAAACAAATTACCCTAGAAGTCGAATCCCCTATTGCTGACGCTTATCAAAATGCAACCCCAGAACATCGTCAAGCATTACAGGCGATCGTTAGCTTATATCTGAAATCTATATCTATTCCACTTCAAAAAAGCCCCTATACCCGATCAAGAAATCCATAACAAAAAGCCCAAACGCACAACACCTGCCCACCTGATTGGCAAAGGTAAAACATTAGGCGATATTGTTAGCCCAATCGTAGACGAAGAGGACTGGGAATGTCTGAAATGATAATTCTCGATGCTCACATTTGGTTTTGGCTTATAAAGGAAACAACATGAATAAGGCAATCCGCTGAAAAAATTAAGCTTGAAAAAATTTAAGCTTGTAAAATGCCCTGCGCAGCAATCCAAGACGTAGTCCATGCACTCTGGAAATTAAAACCACCTGTTACACCATCTATATCCAAAACCTCACCCGCAAAAAATAAACCTTGGCAAATCTTACTTTCCATCGTCTGAAAATTCACATCTTGTAAACGAATTCCGCCACAAGTTACAAACTCTTCTTTAAACACACCCTTACCCGCGATCGCATATTCACTCGCGCTTAATACATTCACAATTTGCTGAATTGCCTTATTAGAAATATCTGCCCAGCGTTTCTCTAGTTCCACTTCAGCTTTATCGAGCAGATATTCCCATAGACGCAACGAGATATCGACAGGACAATAGTTTGATATAAATTTCTTGGGTTGCTCAGTCTTCGCACTTAGCAAAATCTGCTTAATTGCTTCTACCTTAAGTGAAGGAATCCAATTAACCGCTAATTTAGCTTGATAGTTGCAATCATGCAATTCTCGTGCCGCCCATGCTGACAACTTTAAAACGGCGGGGCCACTCAATCCCCAATGGGTAATTAATAGAGCGCCCGATTGTTCTAATTGATTACGAGTAGATTTTTTCTTTTCAGGATTAGAATTTGATATTAACAGCTTAACTGTGGCAGGGTTAACGCTGACTCCAGCCAGTTCATGTAGCTTAGAATCTTTAATATTAAATGTAAAAAGTGAAGGGACGGGAGGTTCCAGCTCATGTCCTAGCGATCGCGCGATCGCATAACCAGATGGGCTGCTACCTGTGGCAAGTAATAGGCGATCGCAAATTATATTCTCGTCATTTTTGAGAATCACATCAAATTTGCTATCCCCTTTGTCATCCTCTAAACGCTCAATCTTTTGAACTAAAACATTATTGCGAAGAACCACACCAGCTTTTTTCGCCGCAAACATCAGTGCTTCCACAATCGTTTCCGAATCATCGGTGATAGGAAACATTCTGCCATCCGCTTCCGTTTTTAGCTTCACTCCCTCTGCATTAAACCAGCGCACTACATCTAAAGCCTGAAACCGAGAGAAAGCACCTCGTAAAGCTTTGCCGCCTCTAGGATAGTTCAGAACTAATTGCGAAGGTTCAAAACAGTGATGGGTAACATTACAGCGTCCACCGCCCGAAATTCGCACCTTGGCAAGTGGCTGTCTTCCTGCCTCTAATAAAGTTACTCGCGTATGAGGTGCTTGCGCCGCATGAATTGCGCCAAAAAATCCTGCTGCCCCGCCACCAATTACTACAACCTCTGTGCTTGCCATGTTTAATTCCTAATAAGGTAGGCGGCGCTTCGCGCTGCCTACCTTAGATTTTACCATTGCTTAATTCCTAATAAATTCCGCAAAGCGCCGCGCCACCTATTTTATATTTTGCCATTTCGGCAAGATTGAAAAATATTGATTACATCTTGAGGTACTTGCTTTGTTTCTCTGGCGGCTGTGTCGATCTTTAAGAACTCCGCAAAGGTGTATTGCGATCGCAATTTATCTAAACTACAAACACAAAATTCTTTACTATTAGTAAAACCACATCCTTTCAGAAAGGTCTTGGTTACTTCTTGTGGATATTCGTTCTTCTCTTGATTCGCAGGTTTGTTCTCTTCTGCCCATGCCGTAGAGATTCCAGTGATAGCTAAAACAAATGCGGTGACCGCGATTAGATAATGGCGCATATTACTTTGTTGATAAGTAGGAAGGCTTAGTCGCTAAATGGATGTGTTAGTGCAACGTAACGCATCCATTTGGCAAAAAATATAGGTTGCGAGACGCTAATTTATCCTACATTTAATTCCACCAAGTTATACCAATTCACAAAAGTGTCGGCACACTTCTGTGAATTAAAAACCAAACCCAGCAAGGGTTTTCAAAACAAAAAATGGCGTAGCCATTTTTTGTTTTGGTATTATACCAATTCACAAAAGTGTGACAACACTTCTGTGAATTAAAAGCCAAACCCAGCAAGGGTTTTCAAAACAAAAAATGGCTACGCCATTTTTTGTTTTGGTATTACTTAATTTTTCTGGATGCGGGATGATTATTAGCAAATAGAAGCAGCACTTTGTAATGCTCATAGACCAAAATATATCGTGTCGCGAAGCGAAGTAATACCTTTTGGTTTGTGCAATTTCTATCATCGGGATGACTGCATAGATTACGGTTTCATGACAACATCTATATAGTCAACCAGTATTGATTGAGCGTTTGAATGAAATCTCCTGACCGTTTATTAGTTGTTGATGATGTACCAGATAATCTTTTCTTAGTGCGCGCCATACTCGAAGAAGAAGGGTATGAAATCGTAACATCATCAAATGGTCATGATGCTCTCAAAATTGTTGAGTCGGAGCCGCCCGACTTAGTTTTGCTGGATGTAATGATGCCGAAAATGGATGGCTACGAGGTAACTCGCCGCATGAGGGCGATGAAAGACTTGCCATTTATTCCGATTTTATTAATTACGGCTTACGATCGCGCCAATGCAGTTAAAGGCTTAGACCTCGGCGCAGATGAATTTATTCGTAAGCCGATCGAGGCTGATGAGTTATTAGCAAGAGTGCGATCACTGTTGCGTTTGAAACATAGTATTGCAGAGCGCGATCGCATTGATCGTCAAAGACAGGATTTTGTCTCACGGTTAACTCATGACTTGCGGACACCATTAGTTGCCGCAGATCGGATGTTGGGATTGCTCCAAGATGGCGTATTAGGCGAAATATCACCACAAATTTGTGAAGCCCTTACAATCATGGGACGCAGCAATCATAATTTGCTGGAAATGGTGAATAAGCTCTTAGATGTTTATCGCTATGAATCTGGAAGTAAAACTATTAATTTGCAGCCATTGGATTTGAAAGAACTGATCGATCAAGTTGTGCAGGAACTTAAGCCGATCGCTATTTCTAAAAATCTTGAACTAATCGCCGATCTTGAAGATATTTGCCCCGTTAAAGTTGATCGCCTAGAAATATTGCGTGTATTTAATAATCTGATCGGTAATGCGCTCAAATTCACCGAATCAGGCAGCGTTCATGTTAGCCTAAAATCAAATCAATCCGAGGCAATTATTGCGATCGCAGACACAGGTGCAGGGGTTCCTTTAGAAGAGCAGCCGTTCTTGTTCGAAAGATTTAGTCAAGGCAATCACCAAAAACAAGGTAGTGGCTTAGGGCTATACCTATCACACTATATTGTCAATGCCCATAATGGCAAAATCTTCGTAAAGTCACCCAACCTAGACTCCGAAACAGGTTCTACATTCTTCGTGCATTTGCCCATTATTACGCCATGAGTAATCTTCAACTTCAGTACGACTCGCTCCTCAGTCATTACAGCAATCCTCTCGAAGCGATCGCCCTTTTGCGCGAATATCGCCCATATTTTGAGCTGATTCCCAGTCTGCGTCGCCCCATTGACAGCTTAATTTCTATTCCATTGCCAGTAGTCCAGTTTACTAGTCCTAACTTGACTCAAAGCCACGTTCAAATGCAATGCGATCTTGCCTTGATCATGTGCGATCCTGACTGGAAAGTAAAAACTGGTCAAGAAATTTTTGTGTTTATCCATCGTCCAAACGAGGACTATTCCGCATTATTGCAACGCTGGCGACAAGTAGAAGTAGCCCTTGGCGAAGAATACTATTGGCTCTTACCTTGGAAACATCGCAGCATTATTAGCGATCGCGGTGAATATCACTATCCTCTGTTTGTCACCTTAGACTATTCCCCAGCAAGAATTACTAAAGGTTTAGAGGGTGCATCATTGCCTCATGTCAAGGTTGCTAGTCCTGAGATCGAATCACCAGACATCGAAGAAAATCAAGAAGATCCTGTTTGTGATTCGACTCAATAGATAAACCAAGAACTCAAGTTCTTGGCTAAAAGCTCAAGTCCACTTTAGTGGACTAAAGAATACTGCCAAAATAAACCCGTTTCAACGGATTTGAGCTTTTAGCCCGCACTTGAGTGCAGGGCTTACTCCTGACAGTTGGGATTACTCAAAGTGTTCCCGATCGCAGCTTAGTCCAGAGATCCTTATACTGCGTAAGCGTCGATGGTGACAAAGGTGCAATTAATTCACTCTTTGCAAAAATATCTTGTGAGAAAAACTTGACTGGATCAGCTTTAACACTGGCAGGAACTTGCTCTAACTCACTTGATGTACTAACGGCATCAGTTAACGATGTTATCTGAGCAGCAATCTCTGGTGTTAGATAAAAATTCATCCATTCCATCGCCGCGCTCACAACTTCGCCCTTAGGCATTACCCAAATATCGCTCCAAAGTGCTGTGCCATCTTGAGGAATTACCACTTTGAGATTAGGGTTTGTCCTTTGGGCTTTGAACATATCATTAGTCCATCCCACTGCCGCCAGCGTATCGTCAGCCAATAGAGACTGCATATAATTATCGGAAGAGTAGGTTAAGACCTGAGAGTTAATGCTCTTAAGCTCTTGGGTAAGTTTTGCAAAAACGTCAGGACGAGCAACTAAGTCCTCTGTTTGATAGGATTGCCCCATCTTTTTTAAGACCAGACCGATCACTTCACGGGCATCGTCTGGCAGGGTTAGTTTTAGTTTTAATTCTGGTCGCCAGAGGTCAGCCCATTGAGTAATCTCAAATTTCAGCTTGTCACTGCGATACGCGATCGCGGTTGCTCCCCATCGATAAGGAATGCCCCATACTTGATTATTGCGTGTAACGCTTTGTTGCCAAAAAGGCGAAAGTTTTTGCCATTTTGGAATTTTTTCTAATAGATTGGGCGTGATTGGTTGGATTAAAGATTGGGCGATCGCCTGATCCAACCAACTATCACTGATGCTCATTAATTGAGGCGCTTTATCTGTAGAGATGCTGGGATAATTTTGCAGTTCTTGCCAAAGTTTTGAGGGTAGATTCTCTGCTTTAAATTCGATCTTTTTTTTAGAAGCTGATTCAAACTGACTAATGACTTTACTGGGTGTGGCTCCTAGTAAACCCACAATGCGGATGCGCTCACGTTGATCAAAAGGATTTGACCATTGACATCCCCCAATTGATGCGATCACCGCACCGCTTAAAACTAGAAACTTACGTCTATCCATGACTTAATTTTATGCACATCGCCCATTAAAAAGTAAAGGCGGCGCAAAACGCCGCTTTTACTAAATATTAAAGACGACGCAAAGCGTCGTCTTTAATATTTGAATATTTGAATTTTATTTTACAAATGGACGCATCAGCAAATAGCCTGCACCGAATGAAGTCAGCACGATCGCGACAATTGTGGCAGTCAGTACCCAACCACTTAAACCAGATGTTTCGCGGGAGTCTTCTATAGACTCAGTGCGGAGAGGACGAGAAGATATTTCTTCACGAATTTCTAGCTTAGGCAATACTTTTGTTTTTGGAGTCGGCGTAGGATCAGTGGCTTCAAATGCCGCAAAAGAACTATCGTAATATAAGGCTTCACTCACCATTGGTTCATTATCATTATGAGTTGCCGAATCACTGGCGAGTTGTCTTGCTCTAGAAATTGCTTCTTGGATCGCATTGTTTTTCTGCTGTGCAGCCACTTTACGCGGACTAACCTGTGTTGCAGGTTTATCAGCAGGACGAGGCCTAGCCGCAGGAGGGCGACCTTGGGGCTGCGGATTGCTTCTTGATGGCGCAGGATTAACTTGCGAAGATGCACGAATACCTGCTAAAACGTCAGTTAGCTTTGAATCAGGTAAATTAGACTGGCTGAGAATTGTTTGTACTCGATCTGTCGATTGGGCGATCGCTTCAAACTCTTGCAATAGCATTTGATTTTGCTTAGTTAGTTGCTCATTTTGCAACTGAAAAAAAGATAACTTTGCTTGAGTAGATTGCAGCTCCGCAGCCAGTTCTCGATAGACAGTCACAGGTACTGAAGCCTGATAACCAGATTGAGAGGTCTGATAACCAGAATGAGAGGTTGTAGGTTTAAAGACTGGATTGGCTTGCATAGGCGACAGCACCGTGGACTGTGAAAAATTTAGTCGAGACTATACCATATGATTTGCTGCTTTTAGCTAATTTAAAATAGGATTTATGCTTTTATTACAGTTCAGTACTTCTCACTATTGCCGAAAAGCTAGGCTAGCTCTTGGTTATAAGCAAATTCCCTATCAAGTCGAAAATCTCACTCCAGGACTACATATTTTACGAGTTAAACCCCTTTCAGGTGCATATACTGTGCCAGTGCTATTACCGCAGCAAAAAAATTGTCCCGCCGTAGTCGGTGATTCCACAGAAATTATTCGGTTTCTTGAAGCCTATCAACCTGATCCACCACTTTATTTAGAAGATGCTATCCAACAAAAAGAAGCATTACGACTAGAAGATCATTTTGATGAATTTGTAGGGACAGCGGCAAGATTTGTTTACTATCAGTTTCGGGCTAACGAGGGCAAAAAAATTGATCCTTCATTAATGAGTCAAGCAGTGATTACAATCGTCCGATTGCAATATGGTATTAATGCCGAGTCGGCAAAGAGCGCTGCCCAGAAAATAGCGGATGCGATCGCGATGCTCAGCGAATTTTGGCAAGACGGTCATTGGGTGGGCGATCGCTTTAGTGTTGCCGACTTGACTGCGGCAGCCTTGCTGTCACCACTGGAGTTAATTCCCACCTATCGTCGTAATTATCCTTGGCTATTTGATCGTATTACGGAAATTCATCAGATTTGTAATGAGCCACTGCCCAAAAATTGGCAAGCTGGACTTGATTGATATGTACCTCTGCATAACTTCTCCCTCTCCACCCAGCCTCCTCACCCTCTGGGAGAGGAGGAGTAAAATCTGCTTCCCCTTGCCCTCTGGAAGAGGGGCTAGGGGAGAGGGTTATTATCTCAACGCGATCGCATCTTCTGCTGATTATCTAATTTCGGGCGATCGCTTATGATGTTTAAATGTAAGGCGCGGAGGTTGAAATTAAATGAAAACTAAGGACGAGGTTGTAAAGGTTTTACGCGATCGCAAGGCGTTGTTATTACAGAATTATCAAATTTCTGGCTTAGGTTTGTTTGGTTCCTATGCAAGAGGTTCGCAAACTGAGTCTAGTGATGTGGATGTGTTGGTGGATTATGAGAAAGCGCCTAGTTTGTTTAAGTTATTGGAGTTGCGTGATTATTTGAGCGATCTGTTGGGGATGAAGGTGGATATTGTGACTCGTAATGGATTGAAGCCTAGGATTAGGGAGAGGGTTTTGGCTGAGGTGATTTATTTGTAATGAAACGTAGTCTTTTAGATTTTTTGCAAGATATTTTAGATGCAACTGCCGAGATTGAAGGTTTTATTGCAGGAATTGACTTTGAGGCTTTTGATGCGAATCGCGAGAAAACTTTGGCTGTGGTGAAACTATTTGAAGTTATTGGTGAGGCTGTGAAGCAAATTCCCCAAGATCGAAGAAGTCTTTATTCGGAAATCCCTTGGAAGTCTATTGCAGGTATGAAGGATGTTTTTGTGCATGAGTATTGGGGAATTGATACTGCGGTGGTTTGGTCTACGGTGCAGGAGTCTTTGCCTTTGCTGAAAGTGGTAATCTTGGATATGTTGTCTAGTTTGAGTGATGAGGTTGGGTTATAAGTGATGATTTTCCTTTATTAAGGGGCGATCGCTTATGATGTTTAAATGTAGGGCGCGGAGGCAGCAATATGAGTAATGAATTACTAATAGATAAAGAATCTGTAATCAATTGTTTGCGGCAAAATTTGGAATATTTACGTCAGAATTTTTATATTAAGAGATTGGCGCTGTTTGGATCGTTTGCGCGTGGGGATGCGGATTTGGCTAGTGATGTGGACTTGGTGGTTGAGTTTGACCGCCCGATTGGTTTGCGGTTTATGGAGTTGTGTAATTATCTTGAGGAGTGTTTGGGGCGTAGGGTGGATGTGCTGACTTTGACTGGTGTACAGCATATTCGTAATCCTAATGTGTCGCGTAGTATCCTTGAGAGCTTGGTCTATGTCTAAGCGCCCAGATCGTGAACTTCTATCTGATATGTTGAAGTCTATTGATAGTTTGCCTGATGTGTTTTTACAGATTGAATATATTTTGAATAATGAGCTTGGGTTATGAGTGATGATTTGCCGATGGGGTGGGTATGCACAAATTTTGTAGAAATAGCAGAAAATACGCCTAATGCACTTAAAGCTGGTCCTTTTGGTTCAGCTTTAAAAAAAAGCTTTTATGTTCCATCTGGATATAAGATTTATGGACAGGAACAGGTAATTAAAGAAGATCCATTTTATGGAGATTACTATATTGATGAAGAGAAATATAATAGCCTTAGATCCTGTTCTGTAAAGCCAAAAGATATTCTAATAAGCCTTGTAGGTACTATTGGTAAGGTTTTAATTCTTCCAGAAGGAATTAGTGAAGGTATTATTAATCCACGTCTTGTCAAACTTAGTTTACATAAAAGTTTGACTTTAGCTGAATTTATAAAAGCTTATCTGGAATCTCCTAGCGTACGGGACTATTTTTCAAAATTGTCTCATGGTGGGACTATGGATATTCTGAACTTAACTACACTAAAATCACTTCCAATTCTTCTTCCGCCACTTAATGAACAACGGCGGATTGTGGATAAGTTGGATCGGATAGGCGATCGCAACCGCACAGCGCGTAATGAGCTAAGCCACATCCCAAAACTAATTGTGCGTTACAAACAAGCTGTTTTAGTTGCTGCTTTTAGCGGCGATTTAACAGCAGATTGGAGAGAGACTAATCAACTTCAACATTTACAAATCAAAAACTGGAAAACTACTGATCTAGGTGATTTAATCATTGATAGCCCTAAAAATGGCTTGTATAAACCTCGATCTTCATATGGAAGTGGAACACGTATATTAAGGATTGATGGTTTCTATAATGGTGAAGTTACGTCATGGGAATCATTGAAGAGATTAGAAATTAACGAACAAGAGAGAACTGATTATGCGTTAGAAGTTAATGATTTGGTAATCAATAGGGTCAACAGTCCAGAATATGTTGGTAAGTCGGCAATAGTTCGATATTTACCTGAACCTTGTGTTTTTGAAAGTAATATTATGAGATTTAAAGTCAATACAGCTCAAATATTGCCAGAATACTGCGTACATTTTCTTTGCTCTCCGATAGGTTTACAACAACTCCGTAAAAATGTTAAGCACGCAGTTAATCAATCTAGTATCAATCAGACTGATGTTAAAGCCGTGAGAGTTAATGTTCCGCCACTTGAAGAACAAAAAGAAATTGTTCGGCGGGTTGAGAAGATGTTTGAGAAGATCGACATGGTGGAGCAGGAATATCAAAAAGCGGCGAAACTTTGCGATAGATTGGAACAGGCGACATTAGCAAAAGCATTTCGGGGTGAACTTGTGCCGCAAGACCCTGACGGTGAGCCAGCATCAGTTCTGTTAGAACAAGTAAAAAGTCAAAGGTCAAAAGGAAAAATTAAAACTAAGAAATAGGTTTGCACGGTAGGGGTTTAGCATTTGCGTCACAATTTCCAAACACACCACAGAAAAACTAAATTCGCAAATGCTGAACCCTCTTTGCTTATAACCGACAAATTATTCCAGCGGTTTGGGATTTTGGGTAAAATTGCGAAGCTTGGGCATAGCATTCCCAAATGGAGAGGATCGAAGGAATTAAAGATTGTCGCGGGAATGCCATGCCCCTACAACGATATCGTGTATTGCAACCCTAATTTTCGAGCTATAATCATAAAATCTTTGGTTAAAGTTCAAGTTTTAAACTACTACCATGAACACATTACTCAAACCATCAACCCTAATCCCCAAAGGGTTACAATATCGCAAAATCGGCAACCTTACCCTATTCAAATTTACCGACGAATTAGGCGATCGCCTACAGACATTACTAGATCGCAAAAAAGCAGACACCCTAACTAACCAAGAAAACCTTGAGTTAGAAGCGATCGGCGAACTTGATGAAATTTTTAGTTACATTAATGCAGCGATCGCCGCCAATGTCCATTCCTAAACCCATCTATGAATTTATACGACAACGAGCAAAATTTCGATGTGAATATTGCCATTACCCAGAACTGCTTAGTTCTGCCCCTCTTTCCGTAGATCATATTCAGCCTAAATCCCTTGGTGGCGATGACGAACCAAACAACCTTGCGCTAGCGTGCCGTCGTTGCAATGAGAGACGTTATAACTTTATTACTGGAATCGATCCCAAAACAGAAACTGAAGCGAGATTGTTTAATCCGCGCCAAGAACAGTGGGCAAATCATTTTGTCTGGTCAACCGATAGCTTAAAAATATTGGGTACAACTCCCACAGGTCGAGCAACCTGTAATCGTCTTGATTTGAACGATGAGCGTCGAGAAGAACCATTCATTCAAAATTCCAGAGAGCTATGGAGAACAGCCAAACTTCATCCTCCTGATGACGACCCACAACAGTTCGGTACAATCAATTAATTTAGTTGGTTTTCCTATAAAACTATTCCCATGAACACATTACTCAAACCATCAACAACCCAACTCGACATATGGATCAGCGCCCCTTGGACAGAATTTGTAGCGATCGCTGATGCACCAGATAGCGCCAAACGCAAAAGCTACTACTACAACCGCCAGATGAGATTTGAGGATATGTCCACAGGTTCCGATCACGCCAACGATCACGCATTAATTCTATTTGCTCTCTCCTTCTATGCCGCCACAAAGCAAATACCCATGACTGCTAAAGATGGCTGCTCATACCGCCAAATCGGAAAAACTGAGTTTCAGCCCGATGCCTCCTATTACATTGGTGACAATGCCGATGCGATCGCATGGGGAACCCGCATCATCGACCTCGATCAATATCCCTTACCCGATCTTGTTATCGAAATATCTGACACCACCTTTAACGATGACCTCGGTACAAAACGCCTCCAATACGAAGAACTAGGCATCAAAGAATATTGGATCGTCAATGTCCAAACCATGAGAATCTATGCCTTTGCGATCGCCCCAGATGGCAGCAGCCATCATATTCGGCAATCCATAGTTCTATCTGGACTAAAGCTCGAAATATTAGAACAATCACTCCAACGCAGCCGCCAAGAAAATCAATCCACCGTCACGGCATGGCTCATGCAACAGTTCCAAAACTAAGCAACGTAAAAAGCGCTATAATTCAGATTTAATACTGTAAAAATTGTGAGTATATTCATAGTTTAGGCAATAATAAATATATGCAAAATATGCCAAGAACATTTGATAGAATCACCTTCAATCCACAGATTATGGGAGGTAGAGCTTGTCTTAGGGGAATGAGAATTACAGTTTCCCTTGTACTAAGCCTGATTGCTAATGGCTTAACAACAATGGAAATTCTTGACGAATATCCTGATCTTGAACCTGAAGATATTAAGGCAAGCCTTTTATATAGCGCTACAGATTGAGAAGTTTACCAATTTAAAAAGAATGGAAATACAATCAGCTAACTTTGAATTTTTGCGCCAGCATGACCCCCAAATCATCCAACTCGCCGCCCTAGCTGAGCAGTTTTTTCATATCGATAGTAACACCTGCATCTTCAAACTGCGCCAATATGCTGAACGCCTCGCTAAACTGATTGCCGCCAACACGGGGCTGTACCAATCCTCAGAAGAAGCCCAAGTTGAACTATTACGCAGATTAAAATTAGAAAACGTCATCTCTAACGAAGTTGCCGACCTCTTCCATTTGATTAGAAAAGCAGGCAATAAAGCCGCCCACAACAGAGGCGATACCAACAGCACCGACGCTCTAACCCTCTTACAAACATCCCACCAATTAGGAATATGGTTTCATCGCACCTTTAGCGATCGCAACTTCAAGAGCAAAGCATTTATCCCACCCACCGACACCACAGCCCAGCAAAACGCCGAACTAAAGGCAAAAATAGAAGCATTAGAAAAAATAATCACCGATACCCAAATTGCCAATCAACACCCCACCACCAAACAAACTGCGGCAATCATTGAACGTGGTGAAGCTGCATCCAAAACTATAGATCTCAATGAAGCCCAAACCAGAGCGCTAATCGATCAACAATTACGCGATCGCGGTTGGGAAGTGGACAGCCAAAACCTACGCTACAGCCAAGGCTTTCGCCCCACCAAAGGCAAAAACATGGCAATTTCTGAATATCCCACTAACGATGGTATTGCCGACTATGCCCTATTTATCGGGTTGCAATGTGTCGCCATGATCGAAGCCAAACGGCGGCGTAAAAATGTAATGGATGCGATCGGGCAAGCAGAACGGTATGCGAAGGGGTATAGCACAGAAGTTCCCTTTGTCTTCTCCACCAACGGACGCGGCTATCTCAAACAATTGGAAACCGAAAGCGGAATCTGGTTCCGTGATACTCGCAAATCCACCAATCACAGTCGAGCGCTGATCGACTTCTACACTCCCGATGGTTTAGAAGCATTGTTAACAATGGATCGGGAAGTTGCCCATGAGAAGTTAAAAAATACTGGTTTTAACTTTGGATTCGATCTCTATCCGCATCAACGCGCCGCCATTGAGAAGATCGAAGAATATCTCGAAAAAGATCAGCGATCGATGCTGGTGGCAATGGCAACAGGCACAGGCAAAACAAAACTAGCGATCGCTTTGTTATACCGTTTACTATCCACCAAACGCTTTCGCCGTGTCTGTTTTGTCGTCGATCGCAGCGCCCTCGGCAACCAAACCGCCGATGAATTCACATCCACCAAAGTCGTCACTACCAAAACCTTCACCGATATTTTTGGCTTGAAGGGCTTAAAAGACATCGATCCTGAATCAGAAACTAAAGTCCATATCTGCACGATTCAAGGACTCGTTAAGCGCATCCTCTGTGCCAAAGAAAATGGCGATATTCCACCGATTGACCAATACGATTTGATTCTCATTGATGAATGTCATCGAGGCTATCTGCTCGATCGCGAAATGTCTGATAGTGAATTAAGCTTCCGCAATCAAGAAGATTACATCTCCAAATATCGCCGCGTCTTAGAACATTTCGATGCCGTCAAGATCGGCTTAACCGCCACACCTGCACTGCATACAAAACAAATCTTCGGTGAACCAATTTACACCTATGGCTACCGCGAAGCCGTCATCGATGGCAGGTTAATCGACCACGAACCACCAATCCAAATCGGCACAATACGGAATAAGTCAGGTATTAAATTTAAAGAAAACGAACAGTTGAGCAGATACAACACTCTTACAGGTGAAATTAAACTTAGCAATACTCCTGACGAGCTTAATTTTGATGTCGAGAAGTTTAATAAACAGGTGCTCACTGAGCCGTTTAATCGGGCGATCGCCCAAGAATTAGCCGTCCGTATCGATCCACTACTAGATGAAAAAACGCTGATTTTTGCTGCCAACGATAGCCATGCTGATCTTATCGTCAAAGAACTCAAAAGTGCTATGCAGCAACGCTATGAAGAACTAGAAAACGATGCAATTCAAAAAATTACAGGCGCTCCCGAATTAGCCGAGCGCATCAGCACTTTAATCCGCTCTTTCCGCAACGATTCCTTCCCAAAAATCGCTGTCACTGTTGACTTACTCACCACAGGTATTGATGTTCCCAAAATTTGTAACCTTGTATTTGTGAGGCGTGTAAATAGCCGCATTCTCTATGAGCAGATGCTCGGCAGAGCCACGAGGCGCTGTGATGAGATTGGCAAAGTGACATTTAAAATTTTTGACGCTGTTGGTATATATGAAAAAATGCAAGAAGTCAGCGACATGAAACCTGTAGTTGTAGATCCAAAAATATCTTTAACGCAGTTATTTGATGAATTAACTCAAGTTGCAGATCCTCAACATCAACAAGTAATCCGCGATCAACTGATTGTAAAATTGCGTCAAAGACTTTCAAAAATGAGCGATCGATCAAAAGAACACTATGAAGCAAACATAGGCGAAACTCCAGAAACCAGTTTTTACAAGCTTCGCACCAGTTCTTTAGAGGCAATGGTGGCATGGGCAAAAGAAAAACCGCAACTTGGCAAACAATGGGACTGGAATCCTGAATACGAAGGAACTTGGATTCCCATCTCAGAGCATCATGACGAAGTGATCTCCGTAACGAGAGGCTATGGCAAGGGCAAAAAGCCCGAAGACTATTTAGATGGTTTTATGAGCTATATTCGCAACAACTCCAATCAAATTGCCGCGCTAACCGTAGTTTTACAGCGTCCCCGTGAGCTAACCTGCACGCAATTGCGAGAATTGCGCCTAGAAATTGATAAGATGGGCTACTCCGAAACATATTTGCAACAAGCATGGCGAGATACTAAAAATGAAGACATAGCTGCTTCAATCATCGGCTTTATCCGTCAGGCAGCTCTAGGCGATCCTCTCATTCCGTATGAAGATCGCGTTAAAAGTGCGCTCAGGCGGATCTTAGCAAAGAAAGCTTGGACTGAGCCACAGCGTAAATGGTTGCAACGCATTGGTGAACAAATAACAAAAGAGATTGTGGTTGATCGTGAAACCTGCGATCTTGAACCATTTCAATCTAGTGGTGGATTTAAGCGACTAAATCACATTTTTGATGGACAATTAGAAACTATTTTGGGAGATCTAAACGAAGAGATATGGCAAAAACCAGCTTGACAAGCAACAAGAACAATCAAAAAGTTACCGACAATATTGTTGCTAAGCTTTGGAATCTCTGTAACATTCTGCGAGATGATGGGGTCACCTACAACGAATACGTTACAGAATTAACATTTTTATTGTTTTTAAAAATGTTAGCAGAGACAGGTCAAGAGCATCGGCTACCTAAAGAATATCGTTGGAATGAGTTAGATCAGCGCGACGGGTTGGAGCAATTAAAGTTTTATCGTCAGCTTTTTTTGGATCTTGGCAATGAAGAGATAGTATCAGATCCAGTAGTTTTATCAATTTTTAGCGATATTCAGACTAAACTTAGAAAACCTACCAACCTCAAGGCTCTCACCGATGCGATCGACAAATTAGACTGGTTTACGGTAAGAGAAGAGATAGATGAAGGGAATAAAGATAATCAAAAAGATGAATCTCATCAAGAAGATGCTGATAAATTTGGCGATCTCTATGAAGGTTTGTTAGAAAAAAATGCTGCTGACAAAAAATCTGGAGCAGGACAATACTTTACACCGCGTTCTTTGATTCATTGCATCGTTAGAATCGTTAAACCCCAAGCAGGTGAAGTCATTCAAGATCCCGCCGCAGGTACAGGCGGATTCTTAGTTGCAGCCGATCATTACATCAAGAAACATACAGATAATTTATTCACATTAACTCCAACAAAAGCATTTTTCCAACGCCATGAAGCTTACCGAGGTTTAGAACTAGTACCAGATACACACCGACTCTGTTTGATGAATTTGCTATTGCATGGCATCGAAAGCGGCGTTAATAATGGCGATAGTCTCTCCCCCGATGGTGAAGCATTGGGCAAAGCCGATGTCATCCTTACCAATCCTCCTTTCGGAACAAAAAAAGGTGGCGGTCGCCCCACCCGAGCAGACTTTTCCATTACCGCCGAAACATCCAATAAACAACTCGCCTTTGTTGAACATATCTATCGCGCCCTCAAAACCAATGGCAGAGCCGCCATAGTTCTTCCCGACAACGTTCTGTTTGAAGACAACACAGGCAGAAGGTTAAGACAGGAATTAATGAACATCTGCGATCTCCATACAATTTTGCGCCTACCCACAGGCATTTTTTATGCCCAAGGCGTGAAAACCAACGTGCTATTTTTTACACGCGGCAAAAGCGATCGCGGCAACACCAAAGCAGTCTGGGTATACGATATGCGAGCCAATACCAACACCTTCGGCAAAACCCGACAACTAACCCTCGCTGATTTTGCCGAATTTGAAGCCGCCTTTGGTGACGACCCTTATGGCAAATCCCCACGCATTGACCAAGGTGAAGAAGGAAGATTCCGTTGCTTTACCCGTGAACAAATCAGCGATCGCAATGACAACCTTGATATTGCATGGTTACGCGACACCAGCGACGATCCTGAAGATGAAATGACCGAACCCGAAGAGATTGCCTTAGCGATCGCTACTCATTTAAAAAATGCTTTAAATGCGATCGGGGGCTTGATGGAAGAACTAGAAAATAGCTGATTTCAGACCAAAAAATATTTCGCTAGCTTTCGCGTATTGGTTTACACTTCCATTACGAGCGGAATGTGGGCAATCTATCAATTGGTATAACCTAAGCGCTCTTTAACTCTGAGGGGAATACTACTTTGCATCTGTGCTTTGATCATTAATTGCTGATAACTTCGGTAGATTTGTTTTGCCTGTTCTATTTCGCTCTGTGCCCATAGAGAATCGCCAAGATTGAGATAAGCAACATTGCGATCGCGATCGGCAGAGATCACATTCCGAAATATAGGAATTGCCTCTTGATGATTTCCCAGTTCTTGCAAGAAAAACCCATAATCATTCAATGCTGGAACATAAATACTTGGATCGACAGCCATATCTTTCCAAGTCTCAACCCACTTTTGTGGCAAAGGACTTTGGCTACTCTTACCAATGATTTCCGTCAAACTCATGGTGAGATCAAACATTTTTTTGAGTCGCTGAGAGGCTGCTTGCGGATTTCCCTGCTGATAGAGTTGCAAAGTGACTTTATGTCCTAGCGCGATCGCCTCTGCTAACTTTGCAGCATTGATATAATTATGCGGATAGAAGATACCAAAAGCTTCGTCTTCAAAAGCATCATTTTTGCCTTGAGCAACTTGCTCAATCAGCCGATCTACAGCTTCAGCAGAAGGATCTTCTGAGGTTGATGAGATATAGGAAAGTTGCTGGTTTTGCCAGCGAAAGATTTGGACATAGGTGAAAGCTGAGAAAGGTATTTGCGAATATAGGCGAATCGCTCCATCCTGACAATCAGAATTAGCTTTAGCAGGATTTAGAAAACCTTTACCTTGCTCCCAAGGAAACTGGCGTTCCCAAATTAATCGATCGCCTTTCGTACCGCGCAAAAAAGCTTGAGCAGGCTTCATCGAATCGCTATCCCACTTAAAATGCACGCTCAGAGTATCTGCTCCAAACTTAGGTAGTTGATGACAATTTCTGCCCATGTCATAGGTTGTTTCTTGCAATTGAGCATAGGATGGCAAAACTGCGATCGCAAGATACGCAATTGCACTAGCACTGAATAATTTCCAACCTTGAGATAACCTTCTCATAGTTCTTATAGCACTTTGATTTATCTGATTGTAGCCGCAATCCGATGTTGAATTTCCCGATAAACTAGCAACGCATTCACCTCCGTAGGATTAACCCCACCAATACGAATAGCCTATCCAATCGTCATCGGACGAATCTTACACAACATCTCTCTTGATTCCTTAGAAAGAGTCTTGATCTCATTGTAATTGATATCTGTGGGGAGCTATCTGCGTCAGGTGAGTTTCTAAAACCGTAAATGTCGGAGCAAAGCATTAACCTTGTATATAATTAAATCAAAGTTAAGAGGCTAATAACTTATGGTACTTGCAGCAACTAAGCGCTACACCGTAGATGAATATCTCGAACTAGAAGAAAAAGCCGAGTTTAAAAGTGAATTTGTCAGCGGAGATATCATACCTATGGCAGGAGCAACAGCAAATCATAATATTTTGACTGCTAAGTTTCTGGCTCGAATTTTGTTGGCACTAGAGGATTTAGATTACGCTGTCTTTATGAGTGATATGCGTCTATGGATGCCAGATCAGGAGCGTTACACTTATCCTGACGTGATTGTGGTTAAAGGACAGCCAATTTTTACTGATGAAAAACAGACAGGGATTACTAATCCCTGCTTAATTGTAGAAGTTCTCTCTAATTCAACTGGCGAATATGATCGTGAAAATAAATTTAAGCTTTATCGCTCTATTCCTAGTTTTCAAGAATATATTCTAGTCGAGCAAACTAGCTATGGAGTGGAACAATATGCAAAACAGACTAACGGTAAATGGCTCTTAGCTGACTATGTAGGTGAAGATGCAGTTCTAAAACTAGAGTCAGTAGATTTTGAAATTAGTCTGATGGATCTGTACAAGCGAGTTGCCTTTTAGGTAGCAAGCTAGAAGTAATGATGAACGGCGCAAAGCGCCGCCCACCAATTATTTTCTACTTGCCGAGAGGCGATGCTGAATTTCCAGATAAACTAACAACGCATTCACATCCGCAGGATTCACGCCACCAATACGGCTAGCCTGTCCAATCGTCATCGGACGAATCTTGCTAAGCTTCTCTCTCGACTCTTTAGAGAGAGTCTCGATCGCATTGTAGTCAATGTCTGCTGGTAACTTGCGATCGCTATGTTTAGCAACCTCCTCAATTTGATGTGTTTGGCGCTGGATATAGCCCACATACTTGACTTCGATTTCCGCAGCAAGCCGCTCAAATCGATTTAAGTCAGGATCGGCTAACCCGTAATGAATTAATTCAGCATAGTTAAACTTAGGACGACGCAACAGATCAGATAGAGTAATTGCACCACGGATTGCTTCACCTGTTTCGGCGGTAATCCTTTGCCCAAGCTCATCCTTTTCCTTCACACGAGTTTCATTGAGGCGTTTTACTTCTGCATAAACGCGCTCCTGCTTATCACAAAAAAGTTGCCAACGACGATCATCGACTAATCCAATTTCGCGTCCAATTGGCGTGAGTCTGCGATCGGCATTATCCGATCGCAAAATCAAGCGATATTCCGAACGGCTAGTTAGCATCCGATAGGGTTCGCGCAATTCCTTCGTACAGAGATCATCAATCAAAGTCCCGATATAGCTGCTAGCCCTTGGTAACACGATCATCTCTCTACCCTTAGCAAAGAGCGCCGCATTCATACCCGCGACTAGCCCTTGTGCTGCTGCCTCTTCATAGCCCGTAGTTCCATTAATTTGACCCGCACAAAATAGACCTTCGATTAATTTGGTCATCAAAGTCGGATAGCACTGAGTCGCAGGAATGTAGTCATATTCCACAGCATAGGCAGCGCGGAGCATATGGCAATTCTCCAGACCAGGGAGAGTTCGCAACATTTGCAATTGAATATTCTCAGGCATTCCTGTAGAGAAGCCCTGAATATAAAGCTCAGGAATGTCCCGTCCCTCTGGCTCAATGAAAATTTGATGGCTCTCTTTGTCAGCAAAGCGAACAATTTTATCTTCAATGCTAGGACAATAGCGCGGTCCCTTTGCATCAATGAAGCCACCATAAACGGGCGTGAGATGCAGATTTTCGCGAATGATGCGATGGGTTTCGGCAGTGGTGCGAGTTAAATAACAATTCATTTGTTCGCGCTCTACCCACGCACTCGGATCGAAGCTGAACCAGTTATGCTCCGTATCTGATGGTTGGACTTCCATTTGGCTATAGTCCACACTGCGGCGATCTACTCTCGCTGGCGTTCCCGTTTTGAGGCGATCGGTAACAAAGCCCAAAGCATTCAGAGTTTCCGTGAGTCCTGCCACCGCAAATTCCCCAGCTCGACCAGCGGACATAGATCGGTTGCCCACCCAGATCTTGCCATTGAGAAATGTGCCAGTTGTTAAAATTACAGCTTTGCAACCATAACCCACGCCAAACTGGGTTTCGACCCCAATAATTCCTTGGTTAGCATCTAGCAAAGTATTAATCACCGTGCCCTCGCGCACGGAGAGATTCGGTTCATTCTCGACTACCGTTTTCATTTCGGCAGCATATTCGCGCTTGTCAGTTTGCGCTCGCAACGCCCAAACTGCGGGGCCACGAGAACTATTAAGAATCCGCTTTTGTAAATAGGTGCGATCAGTGATCTTGCCAATTTCGCCGCCGAGCGCATCGACTTCATGAACGAGTTGTGATTTGGCGGGGCCACCAACGGCAGGGTTACAGGGTTGCCATGCAATGCGATCGAGGTTGAGGGTGAGGAGTAAAGTTTTGCAGCCCATTCTTGCCGAAGCGAGGGCGGCTTCACAGCCTGCATGTCCAGCGCCAACAACAACTACTTCAAATTCATCAAGGAATTGCACTTGATTGGGTACTTGATTGGCTGAATTAATCAAATTACTCTTTATCTCGCTCATTGTCTGACAGACCTGACCAACAAAGCCTTATTCTACCCCAAAATCATTAGTATCATAATTTATTCGCGCCCCATGATGATCCGTCCGTAGGGGCATAGCATTCCCACAGAAATCTACAAGTTTTTAGATGATTTTAATTTGGGAATGCTTTGCCCTAAACTCACAACGCAGGGATAATTTATCGGTGAAAGCGCAAAGGGTTGAGCATTTGCGTTTCAAGATTATGGTGGGAGTATAAAAATATTGGCGCAAATGCTCAACTACAATTTTTGTTAAGGAACTGGCGATCGCAACTCAAGAGAATAGAATTGCGATTATGATTTAGGACAACTCAACCATTGTCTCAAGCCATGCAGCCTGTTATGGAAGCACCACAATCGCTACCTAGACAAACGATAGCAAAAGCCATTGTCTGGATTATATTTTTGTTGTGGACGCTCTTAACTTAGCTGACCTTCGTTATCTCCGCAATTGGCGCGATCGCCTTTAGCTTTAACTTAGGATGGTCAGCCTCAACTTGATTTAAATTCCATTGGTTCTTAAATAGCAGAACAGGGCGATTCCAGCTATCTTTGACCACCATTGTGTTAAACAATCTGCCAACAGATTCCAGAGCATCCCAACCATCCTCAACCCATCGCGCCACCGAATAGGGCATAGACTCCAGAATCGTTTCCACACTATATTCACTTTGGAGGCGATATTGGGCGACTTCAAATTGCAATTGTCCGACTGCCGCCAGAATCGGATCACGCTTAGCCTCATCAACAGAATACATAATTTGAATTGCACCTTCTTCCTGTAGTTCAGAAATCCCCTTACGGAACTGTTTGAACTTTGAAGGATTAGGATTACGGAGAGTACAAAACAGCTCAGGTGAGAAGCAGGGAATCCCCGCATATTGACGTTTTTTACCGAGATAAATCGTGTCCCCGATCGCAAACATGCCTGGATTATTCAACCCAATCACATCGCCAGCATAAGCCACATCGATCGCCTCGCGATCTTGCCCAAATAACTTTTGAGCATGGGACAAACGAATATTTTTACCACTGCGCAAATGGGTAACACTCATATCTTTCTCGAACTTGCCAGAGCAAACACGCACAAAGGCAATGCGATCGCGGTGTCGAGGATCCATATTCGCTTGCAGCTTGAATACAAACGCCGAGAAATCCTCATCAGTAGGAGACACTTCACCGCTAGAACTATCATGAACCGTAGGAGTCAAGCCGCATTCAAGGAAAGATTTTAAGAATAGCTCGACACCAAAATTGGTCATCGCACTACCAAAGAAAATCGGTGTGAGCTTACCACGATGCAAATCCTGAGTATTCCATTCAGCCCCAGCAGAATCAAGAACCTCCAAATCTTCTAAAAGCTGATTATAGAGATTCTGACCAATGAATTTAATTGCTTGTGGATCATCAAAAGGATAAATATTTACCTCAGCTTCTCGCTGACCATGAGCACTACGTTTAAATAGATGCACCGTTTTGCTAGCGCGATCGTACACCCCTTTAAATTGATCACCCGTACCGATCGCCCAATTCATCACATAGGGAGTGATCCCCAATTCTTTTTCGATTTCATCTAATAGTTCTAGTGGTTCGCGGGTAGGTCGATCCATTTTGTTAATGAACGTAAAAATTGGCAGCGATCGCAACCGACAAACTTCAAACAATTTGCGGGTTTGTGGCTCTAACCCCTTTGCACCATCAACCAACATCACCGCATTATCAGCAGCAGCAAGAGTGCGATAGGTATCTTCACTAAAATCTTTGTGACCTGGGGTATCCAGCAAATTAATGCAGTAGCCCATATAGTCAAATTGCAACACTGTCGAAGTAATCGAAATTCCGCGTTGTTTTTCTAATTCCATCCAATCAGAGGTGGCATGACGTTGGGCGGCTCTAGCTTTGACTGCCCCCGCAAGATGAATCGCACCTCCATATAGCAATAATTTTTCGGTTAATGTCGTTTTCCCCGCATCGGGGTGGGAAATGATTGCAAAGGTGCGTCGCCGTTCGACTTCGCGCTCTAACTCTTGCCACAGTTGACTCATGGAAATTTTAACTAACTTTCTGCGATTTATTGGTAATACATCTATTATGCCAGCAATTCTAATTACGAAACCGATTTTGGATTTTCAGCCCGACGATGCTAGAAATTCAAAATCGATTCAAAATCGATTTTGAGGAAGCCCAGAACCAGAATTTTTGTGTTTTTAAAACCCTTATTAGGTTTGAGTTTGTAATTCAAAACCCAAAAGATGAGTGGCAGCGCTTCGCGCTGCCACTCATCTTTTGGGTTTTATGTCCTAAGCAAACCTTACATTGCTATAGTTACACCTTTGAGAATTGGTATAAATGTTAGGATGGACGGCGCAAAGCCCTACACATCACAAACATCTTTGGCAAGAAATAATGCAAGAAATAATTCATGAAAAATTTGAACTGACGGGTGAATACATAACTTTGTGTAACTTATTAAAAGTTTGTGGTGTGGCAGATACTGGTGGTGCAGCAAAGTTGATGATTATTGATGGAGATGTTGAGGTTGATGGTCAGATGGAATTACGCAAAGGTTGCAAAATTCGCGCTGGTCAAACAGTAAGTGGCTATGGTTTTGTGATCGATGTAATAAATAGCTAGTCAAAAAGCACTTAGAATTCAGTAAAAGGCAGTCCGAAATATTTTGTTTCTATCGCAAATTGTGGATAAACGAAGCAAACCCATATTCATGAAAAAGTGCCACTTTTTCATGAATATGGGTTTGCTTCGATCTCAAAGCGACACATTAAGTCAGCAATTGTGCGAATTGACCGCTATCAGAGATCGGGCTAGCATAAACGATAAATCAGCTTTATATTTCATTGCCCCAAACCTCTGACTACTAGCCTTCTTGCTAATGTATTCAACAATATGCCGCTAATGGCTACTTTAGCGGCAAAACTTGGCTTGAAAATTATGGCGATCGCATTTTGGCTCGGAAATCTACTCAATATTAGCTTTGATAGTCAATCAGATCCCAAATCACAATATTTAGGGATATTAAATATTGACAATATTCATAACCCAATATTGCTTGTGACTCTGGGCAGCGTGATCAGCATCATAGCTATTGCGATTATCTTGGTGCGATCAAGCATTGTGTCTTTACAACGCTTAAAAAAATCAAATCAGGAATTAGAGTCTCTTGTTCAAGAAACAAGCTACGAGTTAGATGCATCAAAAGCATCGTTGCAAAGATCAAATTTCATTTTGTCTCGGCGTGAACAGCAGCTACGCAAACAGCAAAATGTTTTGTTTGATTTGACCAAAGATAAAGCAATCAACCAAGGCGACTTTATTGTCGCGGTGCAAAATGTTACCAGAACTGGCAGCTATGCGTTAAATGTCGAACGGGCGAGTATTTGGCTCTTCGATAAAAATAAAACTTTATTGCACTGTCTCGATCTCTATCAAAAAAGCTTACATTTACATACCGAAGCTGAGTTTCTAACAGCAGCAGCATATCCTAGTTTTTTTAAGGCTTTATTAGAGAATCGCATTATCGCAGTCGAAGATGTTCAAGATGATGCGATTTTTCAGGAATTAGTTCACCCATATTGTCTCCCCCTTAATATTGTTTCAGTTCTAATATCTAGATTTGAAGTAGGCGGCGAAATCATTGGTATACTTTTGCTTGAGCATACAGACATTGAGCATCTATGGATAGAAGAAGAAATCAGTTTTGCTAGTTCTCTAGCTGATTTACTAGCTTTAGGAATGGAAGCCCAAGAACGTCGCCGCGCAGAAGAAAGTTTACGAGTTGAACAGAAGAAGTCAGAACGCCTCTTACTCAATGTTTTACCGCAGGAGATTGCTGAGCGATTGAAAAATGTGCAATCAAAAACAAAGCTCCATTTAAAAACCAGTGGTACAATTGTTGCTGATTCCTTTGAAGAAGTTACAGTCCTGTTTGCCGACATTGTGAACTTTACTGAATATGCAGCTTCCATTTCTGCTAGCGAATTAGTCAATGTGCTGAATGATATTTTTTCAGAGTTCGATCATCTTGTTGAGCAGTATGACTTAGAAAAGATTAAAACCATTGGTGATTCTTATATGGTTGTGGGCGGACTGCCAGTGCCCAGCAAAGATCATGCTGTCGCGATCGCAGAAATGGCTTTACACATGCAAACAGCGATTCAAAAATTTAAGCGGACTGATGGCACTAATTTTTCGTTAAGAATTGGTATTCATACTGGACAAGCGATCGCAGGCGTAATTGGCACAAAGAAATTTATTTACGATCTATGGGGAGATACGGTTAATGTTGCCAGTCGAATGGAATCTTACGGTCTTGCAGGCTGTACGCAAGTGACTGAAGCAACCTATCAGCTTTTAAAAGAAAAATATTACCTTGAGCAGAGAAGCGCGATTAATATCAAAGGTAAAGGAGAAATGATCACATATTTACTTAAAGGGCGAATATAAATAAATGCCAACCCCCGAAAACATGTAATGCCAAATCACAAAATGGCTACGCCATTTTGTGATTTGGCATTAACGAAGAATAGACTTAATATTTTCAAAAGACTGAAAGCGCAAAGCGTTGTAAATACACATTACCTAGCATTACATGACAGAATGTACAGCTAAAAACGTTATGATATGGCTGTTTTTGCAATAACGAGGTGAATTCAATGGCGATCGCATTACCAAAAAAAATCATGCTTCTTGGTTCTGGTGAACTAGGTAAGGAGGTTGCAATTGCCGCCCAAAGACTCGGTAATACGGTGATTGCAGTCGATCGCTATGACCATGCACCTGCGATGCAAGTAGCAGATTATCGAGAAGTCATTTCGATGTTGGATGGTGATGCCTTGGAATCCGTAGTCAAAAAATACCAGCCTGATCTGATCGTGCCAGAAGTGGAAGCAATCCGTACCGAGAAACTGCTCGAACTGGAGGCTCAAGGATACACCGTCATTCCCACTGCCGCCGCTACCAACTTCACTATGAACCGCGATCGCATTCGGGATTTAGCAAGTAATGAACTGGGCTTACGTACTGCCAAATATGCCTACGCCACCAGCCTTGATGAACTGAAAACCGTTGCCGCCGAAATTGGGTTTCCCAACGTGATTAAACCCGTCATGTCCTCCTCTGGTAAGGGGCAATCCGTTGTGCAAAATGCCGATGAACTAGAAAAAGCTTGGGATTATGCGATCGCTGGCGCAAGGGGTGATACTGCCAAAATCATCATCGAAGAGTTTATCAATTTTGAAGTCGAAATTACCCTGTTGACGATCCGTCAATGGCAGGGAGAGACTCTATTTTGCGAAGCGATCGGACACCGTCAGGAACGAGGAGACTACCAAGAATCATGGCAGCCCGTCGGTTTAACTGCTGCCCAAGTAAAAGATGCAGAGGATATTGCTCGCAAAGTCACCGATAAACTCGGCGGCGCAGGGCTTTTCGGCGTAGAATTTTTCATCACCAAAGATGAAGTAATTTTCTCTGAACTTTCCCCCCGTCCTCATGATACGGGAATGGTTACCCTCATCTCCCAAAACCTAAACGAATTTGAACTCCATTTACGCGCAATTTTAGGCTTGCCGATTCCCACAATTGAATTGCTAAGTCCGTCTGCCAGTGCTGTCATTCTTGCTAGCGAAACCAGCGACAGTATTTATTTTACAGGTGTAGAAGAAGCCCTTGCGATTCCTAACACCGAAATCCGTTTATTTGGCAAGCCAGATTCTCGTCCCTACCGACGTATGGGTGTCGCTTTGGCAAAAGGGAAAGATGCTATAGAATCCCGTCGAAAGGCGACAGAAGCTGCGTCCAAAGTCACAATTACTCCCTTCCCAGCGAAGAATTAGCGTTGCGGCGCGAAGCGCCGCAACGCTAATTCTTGGTTTTTGATGTCTATTTCTTTGGTGGGAAGGGAGTATCTAAAAAATTGTCATATTCCCTTATCCACGAATCACAATAATACCAATTCACAGAAGTGTTGTCACGCTTTTGTGAATTGAAAACCAAACCCTGTAAGGGTTTTAAAAGCACAAAATGGCTATGCCACTTTGTGCTTTGGTATAATTTCAAGACCTGCGAGATACTTGAATCTTTCCTAATGTTGCAAATGGAGTAATTGTTGCTGCTGCCTTTGACAAAGTTACAGTTTTATTTACGGACATAGGTAATTTTACTGAATATGTAACAGCCATTTATGCAAGTGATTTGGTAAACTAACTGAACGATATTTTTTCGGAATTTGATCGGCTTGTCGAATTATCTGACCTAGAAAAAATTAAAACTATTGGTGATTCTTATATGGCATTTGGTGGTCTGCCTTTACCTAAAGCGCTTTTCTCCCAATCCCGAACCAAGAAATTGTGTAAAAGTATTGCTTTGCCATACTTTTACACAATTTCTTGTAGTTCGTTTGAGCGAAAATTGCTTTAGTTAAAGATCATGCCGAAGCGATCGCAAAAATGGCTCTAGAAATACAAACTTCAATTCCAAAATTTAAACAAAGAGAAAAGATCGCTTATCTGAATCCAAGGTCAAATTGAGATTTAAAAAACTAGCAGAACTAATTACACATGATGTTAAGAATCTCACATACACCCAAGTTATTTAAAAATATTCCGTTAATGGCTATTTTAGTCGTACCTTTTGTATTGCAGATTTGTTTAACGGTTGGTGTAGTTGGGATATTTTCTTTTCGTAATGGACAACAAGCACTCGGTGAATTAGCAACCCGATTCAGTGGAGAAGTTAGCGATCGCATTAGTGCAAAACTTGATAATTACTTTCGAGTGCCGCCTCAAATTAATCAGACGAATATCGATGCCGTAAAATTAGGATTGCTAAATTTAAAAGATTTTGATAGAACAGGACATCTCTTTTGGACACAAATAAATTTGCATGAAGTTGGTTACATTAATTTTGCCTTTGACAACCAAGAATTTATCGGTGTTGAGCGTAGAGACAATGGGCAAATCGTAATTAATGAGACAACTTTAGCGCGAGGAATTACCAAGACAGCAAGTTTCTCAACCGATAGCGAAGGTAATCGCCAACAATTGCTAGAAGTTATCGAGACTGAGGAAGATGTTCGGCAAGAAGCTTGGTATGCTGATGCAATAAAAGCAGGTAAGCCAACTTGGACGCGAATTTATCAATGGGTTGATCGCCCTGAAGTTTTGTCCATTTCTCATAGTTATCCACTTTTCGATCGCGATCGAAAAGTAATTGGTGTATTGGGTGTTGACTTCATTCTCACACAATTGAATTCCTTCCTGCGTGAGCTAAAATCAGAACCATCAGGGCGTGTTTTTATCATTGAGCGATCAGGATTAATCGTTGGAACTTCTAGTAGTGAGCGTACTTTTGCAATTGTGAATGGAAGACCCCAACGTCTCAATATTCTTAATAGTAGTGACCAACTGTCACGAGCTACTGGACGCTATCTAATTAATGAATTTGGTAATTTTAATTCACTCCAAGGAAAAGAACACTTAGAGTCTAATTTTGAGGGTAGCAAGCAATTTATTCAAGTACGGACTTGGCGCGATCGTGATGGACTAGATTTGCTAATTGTGGTGGTGTTGCCTGAATCTAGCTTTATGGAACAAATTAATAGTCGCAACCAATTTACGATTTTATTTAGTCTGGGGGCGCTAGTTTTTGCGATCTTACTGGGAGTGGTAACTGCGCGTTATATCACGGCTCCATTGATCAAATTAAGTGGTGCATCTCAAGCGATCGCTAATGGAGATCTGGACTCTAGGGTATTGGTAAAAGGCACAAGCGAAGTCAAAGTTTTATCTGAGTCATTTAATCGTATGGCGGAAATGCTTACGGAATCATTTAATCGCCTCGAAAAAGCGAATATGGAGTTAGAGTCACGAGTACAACAAAGAACTAGCGAACTAGCAGAGAGTCAGCTATCACTTCAACGAAATAATTTTATGCTGCAACGTCGTGAACAGCAACTTCGCAGACAACAAAAAATCTTGATTGATCTCACTAAAAATAAAGCTCTCAACTTGGGCGACTTTATTACAGCAGTGCAGAATATTACCGAAACAGCTAGCCAAACGCTGGATGTCGAACGTGTGAGTGTCTGGCTATTTGACAATACTAAAACAAACTTGCATTGCCTCGATCTCTATATACAAAGTAGCAATATTCATACCGAGGCTGATTTTCTAGGGGCAGACAGATTTCCCAGCTTTTTTAAGGCGCTGCAAGAAAATCAGAGCTTACATATAGAAGATGTACAGGATGAAGAAATATTAATAGAGCTTCGGACAGACTATCTCAATCCTCTTGGTGTTGTATCTCTATTGACATCATCATTTGATATCGGTGGTGAACTCACAGGTTTTTTGATGTTTGAACAAGTTGACATAGAGCGCTTGTGGTTGCTAGAGGAAATTAGCTTTGCTAGCTCTTTATCAGAATTACTGTCTTTAGGGATGGAAGCCCAAGAACGCCGACGTACTGAGGACGATTTGCGAGTTGAGAAAATGAGATCGGAACGTCTACTGCTCAATGTTTTACCAAAGGCGATCGCCGAACGATTAAAGTCTTCTCCAATCTATACTCCTATCAATATTCCTCCTAATATTCCTAACAACAGAACTTCTACGATATTGCCAAAATCAATATCCAGACTTAATGCCGAAAATGGCAAGATTGTTGCAGATACGTTTGAGGAAGTAACAGTTCTGTTTGGCGATATCGTCAGCTTTACAGAATTCGCATCTTCGGTATCAGCTAATGAACTAGTAAATATGCTCAATGAGATATTTTCAGAATTCGATCGCTTAGTTGATCGCTATGGCTTAGAAAAAATCAAAACGATAGGTGACTCTTATATGGCAGTGGGTGGATTGCCTGTGCCACGGCAAGATCACGCTGAAGCGATCGCGTCAATGGCTCTAGATATGCAACAGTCAATTTGCAAATTTATCCGCCCTGATGGCAATCCCTTCCAGTTGAGAATTGGGATACATACTGGTCAAGCCGTTGCAGGTGTAATTGGCACGAAAAAGTTTATATATGATCTTTGGGGAGATACGGTAAATATTGCTAGCCGTATGGAGTCTCATGGTATCGCAGGTTGCATCCAAGTCTCGGATGTAACCTATCAGATTTTAAAAAATAAGTTCCAATTCGATCCACAAAGAATAATTGAGATCAAAGGTAAAGGCGAAATGACTACTTATTTATTAACAGAACGCAACGCACTTTAATCTTTAGTGATGCGGCATTGCCGCACCACTAAAGATTAAATCTGTAAGGTTTGCAGAGCCAAGTAGAATGCAGTGATAGATTTAGCATCAAGACTGGCATCTGCACTCTGCGATCGCAACAGCATTTCAATCTCTTCACGACTGAGTAACACAACTTCTATCTCCTCATCTTCATCCTGAGCAGGAGGATGTTCTAGTTTTTCAAGCCCTTGCGCAAGATATGCGTGAATAATTTCATCAGAATAGCCTGGACAAAGATAGAAACCTCCCAAATACTGCCATTGACTAGCTCGATAGCCTGTTTCTTCTTCGATTTCGCGCTTAATCGTCACATCATGATCTTCACCAACTTCCAATGTTCCTGCTGGAAATTCTAGTAAATAGCGCTGAATCGCAAATCTATATTGCTTAACTAAAACAAATTTGCCATCTGCTGTTACAGGAACCGCCATCCCTGCCCCTGGATGCTTAATATATGCATATTCACCGATAACACCGTGGGGTAATTTAATGTGATCGACATGAAAGGAAAATTTACTACCTTGATAGCTAAGACGATTTTGTAAGATTTCTGAGGCTATGAGATCTGACATGGCTATTTGTATTAACTAACTCCAGCACATTTTGTCATATAGCTGTCACTAAAACCCAAAAGAGATTTGCGTCGCTTCGCGACGCAAATCTCTTTTGGGTTTTAGGTTTTAATACCAATTCACAAAAGTGTGACAACACTTCTGTGAATTAAAAACCAAACCCTGTAAGGGTTTTAAAAACACAAAGTGGCGAAGCCATTTTGTGTTTTGGTAAAAGCTACAGATGCCGATCGCCTGATCGCATTCTTGCAATAAAAAAGCTCCCCTTTCGGGGAGCTTTTTTATTGTTTTAGACTATCGATTAAGGATTAACCGTTGATAGCAGGAGCAGCCATAGCTACAGGAGCAACATCAACAGCAGCCAAATCGAGAGGGAAGTTGTGAGCATTGCGCTCGTGCATTACTTCCATACCCAAGTTTGCGCGGTTGATTACGTCTGCCCAAGATGGTACTACACGACCTTGACTATCAGAAATCGATTGGTTGAAGTTGAAACCGTTCAAGTTAAACGCCATTGTGCTTACGCCCAATGCGGTGAACCAAATGCCAACTACTGGCCATAGGGCTAGGAAGAAGTGCAATTGACGGCTGTTGTTGAAAGATGCATATTGGAAGATCAAACGTCCGAAGTAGCCGTGAGCTGCAACGATGTTGTAGGTTTCTTCTTCTTGTCCGAATTTGTAGCCTGAGTTTTGGCTTTCGTTTTCGGTGGTTTCACGGATCAAGCTGGAGGTTACGAGTGAACCGTGCATTGCACTGAACAATGAACCGCCGAACACGCCTGCTACTCCCAACATGTGGAAAGGATGCATCAAGATGTTGTGTTCTGCTTGGAATACGATCATGAAGTTGAAAGTACCAGAGATTCCCAAAGGCATACCGTCAGAGAATGATCCTTGTCCGATTGGGTAGATCAAGAATACTGCGGTTGCTGCTGCTACTGGTGCAGAATATGCTACTGCGATCCAAGGACGCATACCGAGGCGATAGGAAAGTTCCCATTCACGTCCCATGTAGCAGAAAATGCCGATGAGGAAGTGGAATACTACCAATTGGTAAGGACCACCGTTGTATAGCCATTCGTCAAGGCTATCTGCTTCCCAAATGGGGTAAAAGTGCAAGCCAATCGCATTTGAAGATGGTACGACTGCGCCAGAAATCATGTTGTTGCCGAATAGCAAGCTGCCAGCTACTGGCTCACGGATACCGTCGATATCGACAGGTGGTGCGCCTACGAAGGCGATTACGAAGCATGTGGTTGCTGCAAGTAAGCAAGGAATCATGATTACGCCGAACCAACCTACATAGAGGCGGTTGTCGGTGCTGGTGATCCAATTGCAAAACTGATCCCACAGGGAGGCGCTTTCGCGTCTTTGTACTGCTGTTGTCATTTTTGTATTTTGATTTATTGTTTGTTTTTAAAGCGTTTACCGCTTATGTAAACAACTATATCAAATTGTAAAGTTTTGTCAATAAACCTTTGGGTAGAGTCGAGGTAACCGCCCACAACCCATCATTGACAAAAAAAGAGCGCCAAGCGCTCTTTTTTGCTCATATTCTGACTATTCGTAAATCCAAGAAGTCATACTTGGAGTCCATTCAACTAGTTCTTCTGAGTTAAACCACAGTGCAATCTCGGTTTGAGCAGTCTCGATCGCATCAGAGCCATGAATAATGTTGCGTCCGATATTTGCACCATAGTCACCGCGAATTGTACCTGGCTCAGCAGTAAGAGGATTGGTTGCGCCAATGATTTTACGGGCTGAGGCAACTACACCATCGCCTTCCCAAACCATTGCAACAACAGGACCAGAAGTAATAAAGTCAACTAGTCCAGCAAAGAAGGGTCTTTCTTTATGCACTGCATAATGCTTTTCGGCTAGTTCGCGGGTTGGGTGGATCAATTTGAGTCCCACGAGCTTAAAGCCTTTGGTTTCATAACGACGAATAATTTCTCCGACTAGGTGACGTTGTACGCCATCGGGCTTAACTGCCAAAAAAGTACGTTCCATGATCTCTGTAAAAGTATTAAGCAATTGTAAAGAAGTTTACAGAAAGCATTATTTCATTTTAGGGAACGCAAATAAAATAAAGTTATAGCAATACTTGAGTTATAGCTACAGTCCACTTGTCTTTGGACAAATCAAAAAACCAAGAATTTAGTGGCGGTGCGCTGCACCGCCACTAAATTCTTGGTTTTTTCCTAGTACTGATGATAGCCAAAAAAGAAGAGTGGCGGCACTCCACGCCGCCACTCTTCTTTTTTGGTTGCATTGCTATACCTTAGAAATTACCTTACCTAAAATAACCCTAGATGTGATTAAGGACATTTTTCTGAAACCATTGCTTGATCTTAGGTTGCAACTTGAGTTCCAATATATAAGCAATACCAAGGGTTAGAGCAGTCCATATAAATAGGCGAATTATAAAACTGATGGGGGAACCGCTCAAGATAGAAATTCTATGCACAAAATTCAGCATGGGCATATGTAAAACATAAATACCGTAGGAGATACTGCCAAAAAACGTCAGCTTGGAAAATATATCGGGACTTACTGCCCAGCCCCAAAGCCCAAAACCTAAAAACATTTGCACTGCGGCAATTACCCAACCATCGACATTAAAGAGCTGTTTAGTTGCGAAGAGATAGCTGGTTTGAAAGAGGGGCAATGCGATCGCGATCATAACAAGCAAACGTAAATAAGGAATTTGTCGTTTGGTAAAAGCTGAAAACAGCACAGCGCATAGAGGAAAGTAAACAAAATCGGTAATACTAATTTCTGGTAGGGCAATCCCTGCAAAACCAAAGTTACTCAATAAGGTTTTACCGATGGTTAGTTTGTCTGTAGCAATAAAGAGCAAGATATAAGAGACAACTGGCAATTTAGCAAAAGATCCAGAGATTGGCTGTTTCCAAGCAAGCCATAATCCAAATAACCAGAATACCCAGCCTGCGGCGTAACCCGAAATAATGGGCGGGAACAAAGGAATCCAAGGAGATAGACTGGCAACCGTTAGTGAACCAAGCATTAATGGCATAACTTTGGGGCGAAAATACCAAATAGCCAGAAAAACTATGTAGTAAACAATTTCATAATGCAAAGTCCAAAGCACTCCATTGCCAGATAACAATGCCGATACGCCACCTTGCAAGAAAAACAAATTGCCAACGATCGTTTTCCATGAGTCTGTTGGAGAAGCCAGTACGCCTAAAATAATTGCAATTAGGTAGATTGGATATAAACGAATAAATCTTCTTAATAAATAACGAATGGCATTGGATTTGGAAAATGGCAATTGATTGGTGAGTCCAATTACATAACCAGATAAAGCAAAGAAAATTAAAATTCCGCCATGAGCCGCATTAAAAAAGGAGCCAAAGGAAAATGTGGGATGGTAAGCAGGATCGAGCTTAAATTCATAGAAAAATATGTGCGAATAGGCAACCCAGAGCGCCGCCAGTCCTCGCAAGCCGTCTAAAGCGTAATCATATTTGCGACCTTCTGTTTGAATGTCAAGTGCTGGGACAAAACGATCTCGTAGATCGTTATCATCTGAAACTTGATTTTCCATTGGCATAAGTAATTGCTACAGGATTATTCAATGGCTAAGAATATCACGACCATCATATTAACTCAGCAATATTAAGCCCAAAAAGTGAGATGAAGCTATAGCAATGTGAGCTTTGCTTAGGACTTAAAACCCAAATTAATAAAGGCGGAGCGAAGCTCCGCCTTTATTAATTTGGGTTTTAAGTCCTAGCTATCTCTTACATGGCTATACAAAGAACTACCAACCATTTTCAACGAGAAATTCTGGAGTGATTAAAGAAATATTGTGATTAAAATTAGGATTATTACCAACCTTGAGAAATTTCTCTACATATTTACCAAGCAAATCACCTTCTAGATGAACTGAACTACCAATATCAAGATCTTTTAAAGTAGTTTTGTCGTATGTATGTGGAATTACAGCAACTCGAAAATTTGTACCTGAGTCGTTGCAATAGGAAATGGTGAGGCTAATGCCGTTAATTGCAATACTACCTTTAAATACTATGTAACGTGCAACTTCAGGAATAGCTTCAAAGCTTAGCTCCCACGAGTTACCAATGAGAGCGCGATCGCTTAATTTGCCCATGCCATCAATATGTCCTGAGACAAAATGACCACCGATTTTATCACCAACGGCTAGAGCAGTTTCGAGATTGACATACTTTAATTTGCGATCGCCAAAATTAGTACGTCCAAGGGTTTCAGGCGAAACATCAGCCACAAAATTAGTATCAGAGATATAAGTTGCGGTAAGACATACCCCATTCACAGCGACACTATCGCCGATCGCAATATTGGCAACGAGATCTGGACAATGAATCACAAGGCGATCGCGATCGCGTTGCTCAATAATTCCGATAGTTTGAACAAGTCCTGTAAACATACTCCCTTCCCAGTGAATAATTAGTGTTGCGAGAATTTGCCTCGCAACACTAATTATTCACTTTACAACACTTCAAATACGTTAAGGATAGGAGGCGCGAAGCGCCTCCTATCCTTAACGTATAAATATTTCGTCTACTGCAAGAAAAGTCAACTTATCAATGGTACGTGCTGACTGCTTAGCTATATTTGTGGTTGGTTGACGATCTCGATTTAGCCAAAATGATTTAATTCCAATCGCAGAAGCCCCTACGTAATCTTCGCTAAAACTATCACCAATATGCCATGCCAAATCAGGCGAGCCCTCAATTTGATGTTTTGCAAGTGCTGCTGCAAAAATCAAGGGATCTGGCTTAGCTGCGCCAATTTCCGTGGAGATTGTAATTGAACTAAAGTAATCCTCTAGGTCTAAATTCGCCATGACCGAGTAGATCCGACTGTCAAAATTTGATAGCACGCCCAAAGTAATGCCTTGTTGCTGCCATGCATCCAGCGCTAATCGAGTATCTTCATAAATAAACCAAGGTTCAGCTGTTGCAAAATAAGCATAAAGACTCTTAAAGAAGCCTTCAAAGTCTAGGAATTTTGCTAAATCACCTGTTTGACTAAAAGTTTTTTCAGCAAGCGATCGCCACCATTGATATTCAGCGGTCAGGATATCAGACTGGGGCAAATTAGGAAAAGCAATCCTTGGTGCAGTTTGAAAAACTTCGTAAAAAGCGCGATTAATTAACTGAGGGTCAAGGCTAACATCAAAATCTGTCGCAATTTTGGCATATTGTTCACCCACACTACCTCTAACCCCAAACAAAGTACCAACTGCATCTACATAAATAACCTGTGGCGATCGCATTATATTTAGGGAAAATTACTGAGATAAACTATTAGTCATACTGATACAATGGCTGCCAAATCTTGTAAAAACTGCCTCTAATATTGTATTAAAACTACATTCCATTATGACAGATGTTCAGTTTCTAATGATGAGATGGTTAGAGTAAGGAGCACTTTTATGCATATATCTCAGTTTAACAAATTAATTCTATTGATATTAATTGCCTGTACTCCATTACCTGCTTGGGCACAGACCACCACAATTGAAAAACCTTCAGCCCCAGCATCAAATTCTAACCTCAAGCCATTAGGCAATCTTAATGGTGGTACACAGACTTTAAATGTAAGTGAATCTCAAGATACATTTCGCTACACTCTTGGTGCAGGAGACAATATCAAGATCGAAGTTTTTAACGTACCAGAACTTTCAGGAACTCAAACGATCGCACCTGATGGAACGATCAATATTTCCTTAATCGGTGCAGTCAAGCTAGAAGGGTTAGGATTAGATGAAGCAAATGCTCTACTGCGAGAAAAACTTAACCCATTTCTTGTGAGGAATATTGTCAATATATCTTTAATTTCTCCTCGTCCGTTAAATATTGCGATCGTCGGCGAAGTGAATCGCCCAGGCCCACGTTTTTTGACTTATGCAGGAACAACAGGGTTGGGTAGCAATGCGGCAACATTAACAAGAGCATTGGAATCAGCTTCTGGGATCACTTCACGAGCCGATATCAGTAATATTCAAATTTCACGTCGTGATGGCACTCTCGGTCGCCGCATCATTAAGGTTAACCTCCAAAACCTGTTAGAAAAGGGCGATATTAGTCAGGATGTTCGCATTCTTGATGGAGATTCAATTCTTGTACCACCATTATCTCAAGCAAGTGCATCTCAACCTCGCACCGTCAGCAACTCAACTTTTTCCCCTGACACCTTTACTATTCAGGTAGCGATCGTTGGTGAGGTTAATCGGGTGGGGCCTCAAACTTTGGTTTACTCTAGGAATGGTGTTGTTCCCACTGGGCTTACAGGTGCGACCACTGCGGCTGGAACAGCATCAGGTGGAGGGCCAGTTACTCTAAGCCGAGCCTTACAATCAGCAAATGGAGTAACTGAAATTGCCGATATTCGCAATGTGCAGATTTCACGATTGAATGATAAGGGGCAGCGCACAATTGTTAAAGCGAATTTGCTGGATCTGATTACCAAAGCCGATCTCAGTCAAGATATCACTCTTACAGATGGCGACTTGATTACTGTACCCCGATTAGAGAAAACGAATCCAACAGAATATCTACAGGTCGCTAAAGCAACTTTTTCTCCTACAGTAATTACTGTGCAAGTAGTTGGCGAAGCTGTTCGTCCTGGACCGATACAAATGAGACCGAATAGTTCGTTTACCGAAGCAATTTCTTTTGCAGGTGGACTAACCAATGATGCAGATTGGCGAGCGGTTGAGCTTTATCGAGTCAATCCCGATGGCTCGATTATGCGACGCAATCTAATTGCTGATTTGAATCTTCCTTTAAATGAAGAATCTAACCCTGGCTTACGCGATCGCGATGTGATTGTAGTACGTCCATCCTTTGGTTCAAGCCTGCTTAATTCGGCTACGAGATTTCTTGGTAATATCGTTACGCCTTTCTCCTTAGTGAACAACCTTTTTAGAAGATAAACATGAAAACTATAGTTACTGGCGGTGCTGGCTTCATTGGATCGCATCTAGTTGATCGCTTGATGGAATCTGGGCATGAAGTTATTTGCATTGATAACCTTTACACGGGAAGGACATCTAATAACTCTCAATGGAGCAATCATCCTAACTTTCAATTTATTAAGCATGATATTGTCGATTCGATCATGATTAACAATGTCGATCAAATTTATCACCTTGCTTGTCCAGCCTCACCAGTACATTATCAATCTGATCCAATTCAAACTGCTAAAACCAATTTTTTAGGAACGCTAAATATGTTGGAATTGGCTAAACAGTCCAAAGCAAGAATTTTGTTAGCTTCGACTTCGGAAGTTTACGGGGATCCTCTAATTCATCCCCAAGTCGAAAGCTACTGGGGTAACGTCAATTGCACAGGCATTCGCAGTTGCTATGACGAAGGTAAACGCATTGCAGAGACGATAACTTTTGATTATCATCGTCAGTTTGACATTGAGATTCGTGTTGCACGGATTTTCAATACCCATGGTGCGCGAATGCTTGAAAACGATGGACGTGTCGTTAGTAATTTTGTGGTTCAAGCTCTTAAAGGAATTCCGCTCACTATTTATGGAGATGGCTCTCAGACTCGTAGCTTTTGCTATGTATCAGATCTTGTAGAAGGATTGATACGTTTGATGAATGGTAATTACATTGGTCCTGTGAACTTGGGAAATCCTGGAGAATATACAATTCTGCAATTGGCTCAAACCATTCAAAATATGATCGATCCCACAACAGAAATAATCTTTAAGCCTCTGCCTCAAGATGATCCCCAACGCCGCCAACCCGATATTTCGCAAGCTAAATTGCATTTAGGTTGGGAGCCAACCGTTCAGTTAACAGATGGTCTATCAAAGACGATCGCTTATTTCCGCGATCGCGTAAATAATAAGGAATTATAAAAACCAAGCTCAGTTCAACAGTTTCTGACTATTGAACTGAGATTTGATTCTGAACAGCAAAAAATTATTAGGTAATTGAACATGCGTGTTTGTGTAATTGGAACTGGTTATGTGGGTTTAGTCACAGGTGCTTGTCTCGCCTACATTGGTCATGATGTGATTTGCGTCGATAATAACGAGGAAAAAGTCAAGCTGATGAAGTCAGGACAATCGCCCATCCATGAGCCAGGATTGCCTGAAGTTATAGCTGAGTCAATTCGTCAAGGGAAAATCGAATTTACAACAGATATTGCGGCGGGTGTAAATCATGGTGAGATTCTATTCATTGCTGTGGGTACGCCATCTCTAGCTGATGGTCGCAGCGATATGCGCTATGTAGAGGCAGTTGCACGGAGTATTGGCGAAAGTCTTACCGATGGATATCGTGTGATCGTCAACAAGTCTACAGTGCCAATTGGGTCTGGCGACTGGGTACGCATGATTGTAATGGATGGAATGTTAGGCAAAAGTAATATCGATCAGATTCAGTTTGATGTGGTTAGTAACCCAGAGTTTCTACGCGAGGGTGTAGCCGTTTTTGATACGTTTAATCCCGATCGCATTGTGGTTGGCAGTGGCAGCGATCGTGCTCTTAAGCTCATGCAAGAGCTTTATGCACCAATTATTGATCGCTCTTTTGCTGAGGACAAGACTCTGCCACCAGTGCCTGTGGTAGTTACTGATTTAAACTCAGCCGAAATGATTAAGTATGCAGCAAATGCATTTCTGGCTACCAAGATTAGCTTTATTAATGAAGTTGCGAATATTTGCGATCGTGTTGGTGCAGATGTTAGAGAAGTTGCCAAGGGGATTGGTTTAGATTCGCGTATTGGCTCTAAGTTCTTGCAAGCTGGTATTGGCTGGGGCGGCTCCTGCTTTGGCAAAGATGTCTCGGCTCTAATCTACACCGCTGAGGACTATGGCTATTCCACAGAGATTTTGAAAGCTTGTGTACGGGTGAATGAATTACAGCGAACGCTAGTTGTTGAGAAGCTACAGCAAGCTCTAAAAATCCTCAAGGGTAAAACCATAGGTTTATTGGGAATGACCTTTAAGCCAGATACTGATGATATGCGTGACGCACCTGCGTTGACCTTAATCGATCAGCTCAATCGTTTGGGTGCAAGAGTTAAAGCCTATGATCCGCTAGTTTCTCAATCAGGATTGCGTCAAGGCTTCACGAATGTGATTGTGGAAACCGATCTAGAGCGATTAGCAGACGGTTGTGATGCAGTGGTATTGGTGACAGATTGGCAAGAGTTTCTCGCGATCGACTATTCTAAGATGCTGACTCTGATGGCACATCCTGTAATTATCGATGCTCGTAACTTCCTTGATGGCAAAGCCCTTAAGTCTCTGGGATATCAATATATTGGCATTGGGCGTTAACTTACAGGATTTGGTTTTAATTCACAGAAGTGTTGTCACACTTTTGTGAATTGGTATAAAAGCTTAATTCCTGTATATTTTGATGCTTAGCAGTTATGTTGATAGGAATATATATACTGTAGTAAGAACCATACAAAAATGGTGGATACGCATGGCAAAAAAAGATAATAGCAACAGCAAAGGCTCTCAAGATCATCTGGTGATGAAACCGATGCAAGCTAAAAAGACGAGTAAGAAGAAGTCTAAATCTGATGATTTCTCAATCAAATCATCAAAGCAAATTGAAATGGAATCGCCCGAAGGCAAAAAAGTTGACAAAGAGAAGGCTAAGTCTGGTGGGTCACTAGAGAAGCTATCGAAGGCAGTTTATGAGAAAGAGCTTAACCGACTACATATTGAGCTGGTAAAACTACAGGAGTGGGTAAAACATAAAAAGCTAAAGGTGGTCGTTCTATTTGAAGGACGGGATGCAGCAGGCAAAGGTGGCACGATTAAGCGAATTACATCATGCTTGAATCCTCGTGTTTGTAAAGTCATAGCCTTGGGAACACCTTCTGATCGCGAAAAAACCCAGTGGTACTTTCAACGGTATGCCGCCCATCTTCCTTCTGCTGGTGAGATTGTGCTATTTGACCGTAGTTGGTACAACCGTGCTGGAGTAGAGCGCGTCATGAATTTCTGCACCCACGAAGAGTATGTTGAATTCTTACGTTCTTGTCCTGAGTTTGAATGTATGCTACAACGGGCAGGAATTATTCTCATCAAGTATTGGTTCTCTGTCAGTGACGAAGAACAAGAAAAGAGATTTCAAGAACGGATTGAGAATCCGCTTAAGCGTTGGAAAATCAGTCCAATGGATTTGGAAGCAAGAGCCAAGTGGGTAGAATATTCTAAGGCGAAGGATGATATGTTCAATGCCACTGATATCAAGCAATCTCCTTGGAATGTGGTTAGTTCTGATGATAAACGGCGGGCGCACATCAACTGCATTTCCCATCTATTGAGTCAAGTTCCTTATGAGGACTTAACTCCTATAAAGATTGAGCTTCCTCCTCGCCAAAGTGAGATGGATTATGTAAGGCCACCGATGCGACTTCAGAATTTTGTTCCTAATATTCCTCTTTCTAAAAACACAGATAGTTCCAAAGAAAATTAAGAGCAAACGAGACATTAAATCTGCCATAAAAGCCATACAAAGCATGGCTTTTATGGCAGATTTTGGCTCTAAGACATCCGACAAAACTGACCTGAATGTAATTTGATTTCTCCAAAATCAGGAATCCATGCTGCCCAATAACCATCAGGATATTGACACATCAACAAGGCTTCATCGTAACAACTATAAATCGGTGGTTCTAACAAAGTTACCCACTTAGAGGGCAAGGGGATAAGGCAATGAGGAGAGGAGTTTTGCCGAATATTCTTAGTGGTTCTGGATGGTTGTTGACGTGTGGAAGTTTTCATAGCTTTATTTCTACAATTTATCAATGAACTTTATCAATCAACTTTATAAAGCAATTTTTTAAGTGCTAATTTTAGAGTTCAAGAACAAAGTATGTCATGAAATTATTATATATACAATCTTTGGTATTAAAAGATACAGAAATATTATTAAAAGTTAAAGATTTAATTTTTTTTTGCGGATTGCAATAATTTTCAGCAATTCTTTTGATCAAAATTTGGTTTCACTTAGTGACAAAATGCGGTTAAAATCTTGCCCTATAGCAGTTTTTAATTGAGTGTATGCTCGTTTGAAACTCAAAAAATCAAATCCAGTAAGGCTTTTGAGTTTAGAGTTTGACGTTGACAAACTCTAAATCGCTATAGTGTGTGGATATCTGGTGAACTGAATGCGCGATCGCCATTATTGGCAAAAAATAATTAGCAAGCCTTGGTTGATTAATTCCCCAAAAATACAAAAAATTGGGCAGATAATTGCGCGTCTATTTTGGGGTTTAGGAATAGCAATTGTGGCGATCGCGATATGCTGCATCTTAACGCTAGCGCAGATTGCTCCAACGCAAGCTCAGTCTGTGGATGAGCTAAAAAATTATCAAAACTTTGTCGATCAACAACGACAAATTATCCAGAAACAACAAGAACAAATTAACGCTCTCACTAAGCCTGCTCAATCTCGGCTTGATGCTTTAAAGCGAAATGTTAGGGTTACGGATACTCAGATTAAAGACAACGAGAAAAAAATTCGTCAAGCAAGAGAGCAACTCCAAAAACTCAGTACAAAACTACAAGATCTAGAGTACGACCTCAATAAAAGACGTGGCGCAACTACGGCGCGGTTGCAATATTTGCAAAGGCAACAATTACAACGTTGGTGGGTAACGCTCCTCAGCAGCCAAGATCTAAATCAATTTGCCGATCGCCGTCGTCAAATTGAGCGCATTTATGACCGCGATCGCAAGCTTCTTGAAGACTTGACTCAAAGATCTAATCAAGTCGAAAAACAGCGTAATCAGATAGTTGCTCAAAAAAATGAGATTGAGCTATTGACTCAAAAACTGAAATATCAAAAATCTAATATTGAAGCTGAAGCTGTTGCTCAGCAAAATACGATTGATCGGTTAAAGAGCGATCGCCAAGCATTATCTCAAGCTGAAGATCGCCTTGCGGAAGATTCGCGTCGTCTATCGCAAATTATTTTGGCAAAAGTACAGCCCTATGATGGACTAATTCTGCCTCCAGGGACTGGACAACTGATGTACCCGACGATTGGGCCAGTGACTAGCAACTTTGGTTGGCGTACACATCCAATTTTGGGAACCGAGCGCTTCCACTCAGGTATCGATTTTGGCGCTGATTACGGCAGTTTAATTTATGCGAGTGCAGAGGGGCGAGTAATTTATGCGGATTGGTATGGGGGCTATGGTAATGCTGTGATTGTTGATCATGGAAATGGGATGACCACGCTTTATGCCCATTGTAGTGATCTATATGTTAAGGATGGCGATGTTGTCGCTAAAGGTCAACCAATCGCAGCAGTTGGTTCTACAGGCTTTTCGACTGGTCCACATTTACACTTTGAGTTGCGAGCAAATGGAGAGCCTGTCGATCCCGCCGCATATCTCTAGAACGTAGTGACAATTCATAAATTGCCACTACCCTATACCAATTCACAAAAGTGTTGCCACACTTTCGTGAATTACAAACCAAACCCAGTAAGGGTAATACCAAAACATAAAATGGCTACGCCATTTTATGTTTTGGTATTACCCGTTACCAAACATCGGGCAAAATTGCATCTTGGAAATCAGTTGTTTCGGTATTTGCACCACTAAAATTGGCTTTGCTGAGGTTTGCACTGGTAAACTCGGCTCGATTAAGATCTGCACGACTTAAATCAGCGCCAATAAAATAGGCTTCACTACAATTTGCCCCGCGAAGATCTGCTCCAATCAGATCGCAGCCACAAAGGTTAGCACGATAAAGATTTGCACCGATTAAATTTGCCCGCGTCAAATTTGACTCGCTAAGATCAATATCTACCAAAGTCGCGCCAATCAAATCTGTACCCACCAGAGTAGAGACATTGAGATTACTGTGAGATAGATCAGCTTCACTCAAATTAGCCCGACTAAAATCAGTTCCCGCAAGATTAGCTTCCCTTAATTCGGCTCGGCTTAAATTTGCCCCAATGAGAATTGCGCCGATCATGCTCGATCCATTCAAGCTAGACATATTGAGCTTAGTTGTTGATAGATCAGCGAGATCGAGTTTAGCTAAACGCAGATTTGATCCCCGTAGATCTGCGCCACTTAGATTTGCTTGGCTAAGATCAGCTTCACTAAGACAAACCATACTAAGGTGAGATGCACTAAGGTTTGCCCCCTTAAGCACTATACCTCTTAGATTTGCCATACTTAAATCTGCACCGCGCAAGTTAGCAGAAGACATCTTCACGTTATGCAACTTTGCCCCACGCAAATTAACCATACTCAGGTCTATCCCCGTCAGATCTAGATCCTCTAGCTGAATTTCACTAAGATCAACGCCACGAATATCGGGATGGGATTCTCTCCATTTGTTCCAGATATTTACGCCTTGATTAAGCAGTTTTATAAATTCTTCTTTCGCCACAGTTACTTTTACTCATACTGCTAGTACAGTTTCAGATTTTAGAGAATTGATGGGGCAGCTTCGCCGCCCCATCAATTCTGGGTTTTATATTTGAAGTTTAGCTTTATAAATTTTAATATTTTCGTTCTTGGGGGGTAAAACGATCGCGATCAATCAATTGCAAGCTCATATCAACTGAACGATCGCTAGTCTTTACCTTACCACTTTCCAGATAGCCGAGAGTATGTTTGAGATAATTCGCATCATCCCTTTGAGGATAATCTTCACGGGAATGTGCGCCGCGACTTTCTTGGCGTGACAAGGCACTGGACATAATGATTTCGCCGACTGTAAGCAAACTTTTTAATTCGATCGCCTGCATCATCTCCATATTAAATACAGAACTGCGATCATCTACTAATAAATCATGGTCATAGCGATCGCGAATAGTTTGTAGCTTCGCTAAGCCGTCTTGCAACCGCTGAGCATCACGAAAAATTCCGCAATGCTCAGTCATCGTATCTTGCAGTTGTTGGCGAATATCGGCAATGCGCGAATTACCTTGTTTTGACAATACGCCTTTTAGCTTAGCTTCAGCGTCAGCAAGATATGGACGGGGATCGAGCTTGGGCATGGTGCGATCGCTGGCATATGCTCCCATTTTTTCGCCAGCGCGTTTACCAAAGACCACACATTCTAATAATGAATTTGCACCCAAACGATTTGCGCCATGTACCGACAAGCAAGCACATTCACCTGCTGCAAAAAAGCCTGCAATCGCATGGCTATCAACACCAATTACCTGACAATCGATATTTGTGGGAATACCGCCCATGGAGTAATGTGCAGTCGGACGCACGGGCAGGGGATGATCGATACAGTCCACCCCAGCTAGGCGCAAGCCCTCTTCGCGAGCAAAGGGAATCCGACTTAAGATTTTCTCTCGACCTAAATGGCGCACATCTAAATGCACATAGTTTTTGCCATTAATGCCGCGTCCCGCCATGATTTCGCAGGCAATATTGCGAGAGGTGATATCACGGGGTGATAGTTCCATCCGATTTTTGCTAATCGGATAATTTGCCATAAAGCGATCGCCTAAATCATTAATCAAATAAGCTCCTTCACCGCGCACTGCTTCGGAGATCAATACTCCAGCAGGATATAAACCTGTGGGATGGAATTGCACAAATTCCATATCTTGTAGCGGCAATCCAATATTTGCGGTCAGACATAAGCCATCCCCTGTTGAGGCAAAATCGTTGGAAGTAGTATTAAAAACTCTGCCATATCCGCCTGTAGCCATCAATACGACTCTCGCTCGAAATACTTCTATCTGCGAAGTTTCCAAACAATAAGCAACAAAGCCCTTTACTTCTGTTCCATTTGTGCCATCTTCATAGATCAACTGCATCACATACCATTCTTCATAAATCTTGCCGCCTAATCGCCGCAGATTCATCACCAATTCGTGCAAAATTGCATGACCAGTTTTGTCCGCCGCATAGCAAGCACGGCTATTTGTATGTCCTCCAAATGCTCGTTGCGAAATCTTACCATTTTCAGCCCGTGAGAAAAGAACTCCTAAATGTTCTAAATCAATAATTACTTCGGGAGCAGATTCTGTCAAAATTTGAACGGCATTCTGATCGGCAAGATAATCGGAACCTTTGATTGTATCAAAGGCATGGGTGAGCCAGTCATCATTATCAACATTCCTAAGTGAAGCCGCGATTCCTCCCTGTGCGGCGACGGAATGCGATCGGATTGGATGTACTTTAGAAATGAGTCCTACACTAAGATTAGGATAGTTTTGGGCGATCGCAAGTGCGGCTCTAGAGCCAGCTAGTCCACCACCAATAATTAACACATCATGCTCGATCATAGAATTTTTTTTGAAAAGTTTTTTTAAATATCAGCTTAGCCACAACTACCACAGTCACCAACACCTCCACAATCTAGCCCTCCACAGTCTAGCCCACTGCAATCCATTCCTGATAAACAGTCAGCATTGCCACAGCTTAAATCAGGACAGCTTAGATTAGGACAACTTAAATCGGGACAATCAACTGCCTCAAATGGATTTTTACAATCGCGATCGCTTCCACAATCATTAGGCAGTACATCAAGTGCATAACTACAGTCAGAACAATCAACATAATCACAGTTATTGTTTCCTCCACCATTATTGTTGTTATTGTTGACTTGTCTTTGTTGCTTACGTCCCCATTGTGCGCCCCCAAGTTTCTGTCTACTCGATTTACCTGTATCTTCAGAATCTTCAGGCACATCAGGATTTTCTGGATCGCCTGATTCAATGGCTATGATTGAGTTAGGTAAACGACTAGCGTAATACTGGCGACGAGCCTTAGTTCTTTCTCTGCGTTTTTTTAAAATCTCATTAGCTTCTCGGCATTCCTGAAATCGCCCCTTCGCATTTGCGATCGCCGTCAAGATCCCCTCTTTTGCAATCACCTGCTTAAAGTACTGTGAACAAGACTCACAGCCATACAATACGCGATGAGCGCAAGAAAAGCCTTTATGGGGAGAAATAAATCTTTGATAGCCACTAATGGCGGTAACTGCTAAGCCCCGCGTTGCCCCGTTGATGATATTGGCGATCGGAATTTTTACAGGGATTCTTGTCTGCATTTGTCGCCATCAGTGAGTAATTTAATAGCTTGGCTATGATACAAGAGCCTTTAAGCTAGCCTCCATAAATCTTAATAATTCTTTCAAAAATTTGATTTCCATAATCTCCAATACCATTCCATTTGTGATTTAGTAGCGATCGCCTATTTCATAAATCACATTAACAAAATGGAATGAGTATCGATTGCTAATCTCATAAACCACAACCCTCTACTTTTGAGAAAGTTGTCTCTACGGTAAAATTTGAATGGCAACAACCATGTGGTAATAAAGTATTATCTATTGCTGATTTTGACTGGGACTAACATGCCACAAAACTTTGCAGGCGAATATTTGCGCGGACGCTCTTTTAAAGGACAGGACTTGACAGGAGCTAACTTTAGTCGTGCGGACATTCGTAGCACCGACTTTACTGGAGCAAATCTCACGGATGCAAATTTTACTAACGCCAAAGCAGGGTTGACTGATGGTCGGAAAGCGATCGCCCTAACAGGATTGGTTGCTCTAGCAAGTGTGACAGGCATTTTGTCATTTTTTCTGAGTACGGCGATCGCTAGAGAGACAACGGCAAGAACGGGGATAGAGACAATTCCTGGCACGCTTTTACTGATTGTGCTGGCTTTTGGGGCTCAAGTTACCTTGCGGCAAGGCTTCAATATCCTAGATGGTTTCTTGTTTAATGGCATGGTAGCAGCAACAGTCATTGCCACTTCAATCATTGCTTCTCATCGTTTGTTAAGTGAAGCACTAGCGACAAGCGCCCTTGCCATACTTTTAGCATTCATAATCGCTAGAGGGGTGGCGGCGATCGTGGCAAGTGCGGAGATGATTAAGGGGAAGGCGATGGGGGCATTTGTCGGTGCGATCGCAATCGTGGCGGCATTCATCGGATGTCAGTTCGCCAATGCCCCTGCATGGAGTTCTTTGGGCGCAGTGGGTTTAGGTATCTATGTGGCGGTGAGGGCTGTAGCGGGTGATGTAGAACATACTGCCATTCATAATTTTGCAGTAGCCATTGCCGCTTTTTTAGGAACTAGCTTTCGTGAAGCAGATCTTACGAATACCAATTTTTCTCAAGCCCAATTAAATAATGCTGACTTTAGAAAAGCAATTTTGATGCGATCTCGCTTTTATGAAACCGAGCAGTTATTGTTAGCTAGAGTAGATCGTGGCTCAATTTTAAGTCAGCCAGCCTTATTGCATCTATTAGTCACTGGTAATGGTAGAAAGCAATCCTATGTAGGGATGGACTTTCAAGGTGCAAATCTAATTGGAGCCGACCTCAATGGAGCAAACTTAAGGGAAGTAGACTTACGTGGCTCTACTTTAAAAAGTGCAAATTTAGAAATGGCAAATCTCACCTTGAGCAATGCTGTCGGTGCAGATTTTAGCAATGCTCTATTTACAGGAATCTGTCTAGATCGATGGACAATTGATGCCACTACCAATCTCACCCAGATTGACTGTCGTTATATCTATTTACAGTCGGTTTTAACGCAAGATTTAACGCAAGATAGTCGCTTAGAACGCTTGCCAAGTCAAGGCGACTGGACATCAGGAGAATTTACCCGCCTATATACAGTCGCCGATCGCCAAGCGGAAAGTGTCTTTGATTCGACATCGTTAGAGGAGTCGTCGATAAATCGCGATGAGATCTTAGCTAGTCTGATGATTTTGATACAGGTGGCGATCGCCGACAATCATATCGATGAGCTAGAAAAAGCAATTCTCGAAGAGGCAATTGCTGCTCTAGATCTTGAAGAAGAGATTACGCTCGAACGCCTTTTAGAGGAACGTATTTCTATCAATGACCTGCTTAATAAAATCAATAGTCCTTTGATCAAAGAGCAGTTATATCAATCAGCCTATATCATGGCAAAAGCCGATAATGATGTCAGCAGACCAGAAACTGAACTCTTGCGGACGCTTCAAGACAAATTTGCATTGGCGGACGGTACGGTTGAGAAACTGACTGCGATCGTCGAAGCTGCTCAAAACATGTCGATTTCAGAGCAAATGGAAGCGATCGCTGATCCTGCGAAGCGCGAACTAGCGGTTAATACCAATGTGCGCCTATTTGCAATTATGCACGCTGTGGGTGGCGCAATGCCCACCCCTGGATTTGCCACCGTCAGTCATCTAATGATTTATAAAGATCAAGTAGAGCTTGTCCAAAAAATTGGCAAGATTTGGGGATATCCAGCAAACCATGCTTCTCCAGATTTTAATAAAGTTGTGTTTGGTAGCGTTGGTGCTACAGCGGCACGAATCGCACTCTCAAATATCGTGCTGCTGATCCCTGTAGCTGGGAGCATTATCAGTGGTTCCGCAGCCTTTAGTATGACTTGGGCAATTGGTAACCTCGCCAATCAATATTTTGCCGAAGGCTGCGAAATCGATGATGTGACACTAGCAGAACTATTTTCTAACGCCAAATCTGAAGGAAAACGCACTTTTCAAGATCTGCAAAATGCAATCACCGACAAGCATAAAGAACTCGCACCTGCGATCGCGGCTTTGCAAGAGAAATTTAAAGCAGGAAAGATTAGTGAAAATGACTATATTCGTCAGATCAAAGAGATCGCGTAAACGCGCAGCGCCATAAACCCAAAGACCAAAAAGACAAATCGCCAGCTACGCGGGCGATTTGTCTTTTTGGTCTTTGGTCTCATGCCTAGCGTATAATCTTAAGGTAACTTTTTAGCTGTATTAATCTAATCAAAAGTGCAAGTAGTTAAAACTTATACTAAAATCTAGATTTAGTGATAAGTCCACAAAAATTCTGAACTTTGACGAAGATTCATGCCATCTCCAACTTCTTCCTCCCTCCGAAACACCTTTGCCAGAACTGAAATCCGCCGTCTGCAAGACTTGCTGCCGCCAGAGTTACAGGCATGGGTAAAAGTGCTTAATGCTGATGGTGTCCGCCCACCCCTAATCGCCTGTGAAGAAGCTGGAGGCGATGAAGTGGTGATTTTAGTCGATATGGTGCGCTGGGAACGAATGGCTGAGGATCAGCGCAATTTGCTGTATTGGCATGAAGTAGCTCGTATCCAAAATGACGCAGTACCAAAAGATGGCTGGGAAGTCGCAGCACTAGCGATCGGTTTAGGTGGCGCAGTTGGTGAACTTTGGGTGCAAAACGGTTTACTATTTGTGCTAGCGCTGGGTATTTGCGGTGTAGCTGGTTTTCAGCTATGGCGCAAAGGAACCAGCAAAAAAGACATTCGCAACTTGATCGAGGCTGATCAAGGCGCAATTCGTCTAGCTGTTCGTAATGGCTATCCTTTGCCTGCCGCTTATAAAAGTTTAGGCAGCGGTCTGAAGATTATGCTCAGTGATACCTCAAAGGGGCGATCGCGTACATTAATTGAAAAGCGTCTGGATGCGCTACGCAATGAGGCAAATAAAGCCAGACGAAATTACGACAATTAAACTAAAACCACAAACATGTGCAGCAGGTGCAATTCATGAATTACATCTGCTGCACATGTTTGTGAGTGCAAAACGCTATAATTACCGCTTGCGAATAGGAATTTGCACTTCGCGGCGTTTTAATGGCGCAGGCGTATAGGGAGAATCGTAGAGAAATTCTCTTGGCTCCCCAACTATTTCATACTCTGGATGGTTCACTAACCATTGCTTTAACTTCGCAATATGTTCTGGATAGCTCCCATAGCCATAGGCTCCCTGTATGCCGAGACTGACGACTAGCATCGGTGGATGATCTTCTACTTGAATATCGGAAGATACCTGCTGCGGAGTGATATCGCTGTTGTTGTATAAAAATGAAACCTTTGCTTTGCCTTGTTGAATTGGCTGATCGATAGTAGTAATTGGGTAACGCGCTTCCACAGGAGCAGTCATAGAAATATTATTACTGCTGATATGGCGAAATAGCGGGTTGAAAGAATTGCTCGTTGCTTCGTTAAGATTTCCTTCATAGGTGTAAGTGCCTGAGCGATAGGCGGGATATTGCTTAACCTCGATAGTGTTGTGGGGCGTAGGCGTTGGAAATCCGATAGGTAGGGGAGCAGACATAGCTTTTATTAAGCCTTTCAAATGGGCAAATCTTTTCTATAGCAATGCAAGTGTCAAAATGGCAAAGCCATTTTGACACTTCAAAACCCCTGCTGGGCTTAATTTCTAATTTTCGGAAGTGTGACTGCACTTTCAAAAATTGGGATACAGTTGTCGCCAAGTTTAGTAGGACGTAACAACGAAGAATTGATTGGCGGCGCTCTGCGCCGCCAATCAATTCTTCGTTGTTGATTTGTCTTAAGACAAGGGACTTTAGCTATAACTTGATTATAATGGCTCTTTCTCATTTTGCCAGATAGCGCGAATTATCTTGATTTCATCGTAGCTATATTCCTCACGCAGATGATCAAAGAGATTGCGTAAAGAATCACCACCGATCGCATCTAGTGCTTCATAAATTACGGTTTGACGTTCTGGTGCAACAAGGCGATCGCAGTTAATCGCATAGCCAGCTTCAATTAGTTGGACTAGATGAGTCCAAACTGTCGCGGGTTTAAGTCCGCGATCGCGAGCTATATCGTCAATATCTAAGCCATTCTCATACATTGCAAGGGTTTCGCGTTGTGTACTTGCCTTCGATAATTTTGATTTTGGCGTGGCTTCCTGTTTGACTTTGGAGGGAGTTGATTCCGTGATTTCCGCAGGAGGATATTTGAGATGATGGTCGAGAATAATTGCGATAAAATCATCGGCATATTGTTCTAATTTCTTTGCCCCAACTCCTGACAACTTCGCGAAATCCCTCCGATCCGTCGGTTGCTGCTCAGCCATTTGATTGAGCGTAGCATTGCTGAAAATCACATAGGGCGGGACTTCCTGCTCATCAGCAAGATTTTTGCGTAACAGCCGTAATCTCTCAAAGAGAATATCCACATCAACAGGTCTTTCTCTCGCCTCTTCCCGATCAGTAGTTTTTGCAGGCTCAGCATCACGTTCTATTGGCAATAGCACATTGCGCTGATTTCGCATTACCTCCCAACTGCGATCGTTGAGCTTGAGAATACCGTAGCCATCAGTAGTTTGGGTTAGAAAACCTTGATGAGTTAGCGATCGCGCAAGTTGTCGCCATTCATCCAGACTGCGATCTTTACCAATGCCATAGGTCGATAGGTTTTCATGTCCATGCTGTAGAACCTTCTCTTTGCGCGAACCTCTCAACACATCAATTACATGCCCTGCTCCAAATCTCTCCTTTGTCCTAGCCACACAGGATAAGAATTTTTGAGACTCCACTGTCCAATCTTCCATTGGCTTCGGGGAAAGACAGTTATCACAGTTGCCGCAATCACCGTGAAAATGTTCACCGAAATAACGAAGCAGAATCGTGCGGCGACAGGCGACACCTTCAGCATAGTCCACAACCTGACGTAATTGCTGCTGCGCGATTCGCTGTTCTGCTTCCAATGGTTCATTGGTTTGAGGATCGACTTTTTGAGCAATGAGAAACTTGATCGTTTCTAAATCTCCATAGCCTAGAAATAAAGTGCAGTGAGAATCCTCCCCATCTCGTCCCGCTCGACCTGATTCTTGATAATATCCTTCAATATTTTTGGGTAAATCGTAATGAATCACAAACCGCACATCAGGTTTATTAATGCCCATCCCAAAGGCAACTGTCGCCACCATTACCTGCACATCGTCCCGAATCCAACGAGTTTGATTTTCTTCTCGTTCTTTATTTCCTAATCCTGCATGATAGGGAATTGCTTCGATACCATCTTCTCTCAGACGACTGGCTATTTCATCTACACGTTTACGGCTGAGGCAATAGACTATGCCTGAGCCTTGCAGTCTCTTAATTTGCTGTAATAGATTTACATAGGTTTGCTCATTCCCTTGCTTGGGAACAACTTCATAATAGAGATTAGACCGATTGAAGCTTGCCACATGAATGTATGGCTGCTTCAGTTGCAATTGTTGACTAATATCTTCGCGCACTCGCTCTGTCGCCGTAGCGGTCAAGCCAATCACGGGTACATCGGGATGAAGTTGGCGAATTCGACTTAGTTGGCGATATTCTGGACGAAAATCATGTCCCCATTCCGAAACACAGTGAGCCTCATCCACCGCAAACCCTGCGATACCCATTTTCCCTTTAATGATATTCAGGAATTCGAGAAACTGTTCGGCAAATAAGCGCTCTGGGGCGACATAAACTAACTTAATTGCCCCATTGAGAATCGCTTGCGATCGCTGAGTACTTTCTCGATTCGTTAGCGTACTGTTGAGAAATGTCGCGCCAATACCGTTTTCTTTGAGAGCCGTAACTTGATCTTGCATCAGTGCGATCAGAGGAGACACGACTATCGTCACCCCAGTCTTGAGCAATGCTGGCAACTGAAAACAAATCGACTTCCCGCCCCCAGTTGGCATGATTGCCAAGGTGTCACGACCAGCCATACTTGCTTCAATAATCTCGCGCTGACCTGCCCGAAAGGATTCATATCCAAAATATTGCTTCAGCGCCTGCTGCAAAGAATCACTGTTTGACATCGGTTTTCTTGTTGGTAAATTTCGGGCAAGGGGCTTAAGAGATCCCCCTCAATCCCCCTTAAAAAGGGGGAAGAATTTAAAGTTAATTCTCCCCCCTTTTTAAGGGGGGCTGGGGGGGATCTAGACAATCGCGTCTTAAACAGGTTCTTAGATTATTGATCTTCTTCCGTAATTTGCAAACGAATAGTCCTTCCAGATTGATCATTACCAATCTGGACAGTGACATTTTGACTAGCCAAGGAATCAAGAGAATTAAGCAGATCTAGTAAATTAGGGGTGCTTGCACCCGACTCCACATATAGCTGATCGGCGGATGTAGCAACGCGCTTCCAGATACCGTAGAGTTTAGCGATCGCTTGTTCGAGTTGTGAGGCTTGGCTGACCAGATCAGATGCGAGTTTGAGGCATCCAAGTCTTAGAGCTTCCTCAAGCGCAAGATCGATGTTAACAGAACGGTTTGCGATCGCTTGGACTTGACTCGTATTGGTTAGATATTTGGTCAACCTTTGAGCATCAGCAGTAACAAGTTTGATATTATCAAGATCAGAGGCATCAGCGATCGCCTGTTTCAATGGAGTTTGATAAGATTCAGGCAACTTGTCGATTTCGCGAACTAGGGGTGCGACATAACGGGTAGGAATTGTGTGAGCAGCAATCTTCTCTTTTAAATCATCGGGAAGATGATCAGAACTCATCGATGTCCATTCATCGGAGAGCTGCCGCACTTCACGTCTAGTAATCTTTTCTCCATTTCTAGCCGCATCGACAATCAACTGCTGCACTTCAGCGGAAGCTTGAGCTGTTTCTAAGAAAGCTCTCTTACTAAATTGACGAATATCATCAGCATCTAGCTGACCATCCGCCATTAAAGTATCAGCACTATTGGCAAGCTGAATCCATGAATAAGCTTGAGACTTACTAATTTCTCGCTCTTGCAGCCATTTCAAGAAACCTGTACCACGTCCCTCTCCATTTGCTTTCTCGCGATCGCGTACAGTTCGCAATATTCTACCCCGCCAAATATCTGTCTGCAAATCGAAGCGATCGCATACTTGCCAAGCTAGATCTACTTCAGCAAGAAATTGACCCTCAGCCAAACCTTCATCATTTGGATCAGGTAAGGAAAGCGAAAAATCTGTCAGATCGAGATTTGCTAAAGCTTCGTTGGGAATAGATTCGACGGAAATAGATTCGAGTAGAGTTTCACTCACGGACACAGACAACCTTTGATTTAATGACTTTGAAGCATGGGCAACATAAAAGTTGCCCATCTAATATACTAACGGATAGAAAATAAATAACTCGCGTAATTAAAACTCAAAACTGTTGGGGCGGGCAAAGCCCGCCCCAACAGTTTTGAGTTTTATTAAATTTTCATTCCTAACGAATCTGAAAATTGATAAATAGGCAGCTTAAAAATGTGAGCTGGGCGGTGAGTAAAAACATATAGATCACAGCGCGTTTTTTGAAAATAGTTAAGATCAAGCCGATCGCCTTGAGATCGATTATCGGACCAAAAATGAGAAAGGCAAGTAGTGATCCACCTGTAAAAGTAGAAGCAAATGACAAAGCAAAAAATGCGTCCACAGTCGAACAAATCGAAACGATCGCAGCCAAGATCATCATGGCGATAATCGAGCTAACTTGCCCCTGCCCCAAGGCGAGAATAATATCGCGGGGAACCCATACCTGAATTACCGCCGCGATCGCACTACCCATCACGAGGATTGCCCCTAGCTCACGCATTTCTGCTAGCGTATTGTCCAGCAACAGATTTAAGCGATCGGGCAAAGATTTAGTGACAATTTGATTACTTGACGATAAATAGCCCGCAAAATCTAAAGGCTGACTGCGATCTTCTCCCAAAAAAAATGTCCCTACAGGTACAGCACCCGCCTTGACCTTGGGTGCTGGTAAAGCAAGTGCAATATTCGGTTGCAAAATAGCCCGCAAATCCTTTTGAGAACTAAATATCATGGCAACAATTGTAGCGATCGTAAATGAAAGCACAATTCGTAATACCGCAATTTCAGGCTGATCGCGAAAGGCTGTCCAAGTTGCCCAAATTACCACAGGGTTAATCGTTGGAGCTGCCATTAAAAAGCTCACCGCCACCGAAATCGGTGCGCCTTGAGAAATAAGTCGTCGCGCCACAGGCACATTGCCACATTCGCATACAGGAAACATAAATCCGAGAAGACTTCCCGCTAATGCTCCTAAAAAAGGATTTTTGGGCAAAATAGCTATAAGCTTGCGCTCATCGACAAATATTAATAAAGCTCCTGACAGCAAAACCCCCATCAACAAAAACGGTATCGCTTCCACAAGGAGGCTCAAAAACAAAGTAAATGCGCTGAGAATTTGGTTCATAATTACGCTATTTGACATTCCCAGAGATCAGAAGGACGCAACCCGACCATTGATTTTCTAGGATTTAAGGCGTTTGATAGATTGCTAATTTTTAGCTTAACAATACAATTATAAGTATCTAGACGCAATTAAAATCCAAATCCAAACCCTGTAAAGAGAATTACTGCAAGCCATTGATTATCAGTAAAAAGCTTAGTAAAGCGTGAATTTCATAGATAATTTAGTCTCATGGTCATCATAAAGAGCAGTAAGGTTTAAAATTTTGTGGGTCTCTTCTCGTAAAATGTAATGTTAATATAGCAAACCTAAAATTTGCTGCAATAGGTAACGGGACTAAAAACATGCACCAATGCTTAATAGGAAACAGCCGCCATGACCGCACCAGATTCGCAAATACCCACAATCCCTAATACTTCTAAAATTACCCCACCTAAGCTAGAAGATTATCGGATTCCCGTATCTCCAGGATATGCAATGCCTGAAGATCGCTATGCGATGTCCGCGCCTGATCTTGGTGGCGAGTCAGCAATTTTAGCTGAGTTTGATGCGGCTATGCGCTCTGACCAATTTTCCTTAGCATTACAAAAAATAATTCGTTGCCGAGATAATGTCTTACCTGCTTTACTTGAGCGTCTCGAAAGCGATGAAGTTGCCGTATCCAAAAAAGCAGCAATCGCCTTAGGCTATTTGCGATCGCCTATGGCGATCGCCCCCTTACTCGCTGCCGCCAAAAATCCTCCTCGTCAAATTCATTGGCAAGCAGCAGCAGCACTAAGCTGGATTGGCAGTGCTGAAGCAATCAGTGCCTTAATAAAGTTATTGCGACATCCATCTATTCAAGTTCAAGCCGCAAGTGCTAAGGCTCTGGGACGAGCTAGTTTGCCTGCGGTATCACCTTTAGTTGAGGCTCTAAAGCACAATGATGACATGGTAAAAGTTCATGCTGCCCACTCCCTTGGTCAAATTAGCTCTCCGTTAGCAGTCACTACGCTTATCGACGCTCTTGAGAATGGGAGTAAATCAGTTCGTTTTGAAGCCGCTTGGGCGCTGGGTCAGATCAAATCTCCCCTATCAGCTAATTCGCTAGCAAGTTTACTTACTGACAATGATATTAGTGTGCAGTCTCAAGCCGTACAAGCTTTAAAGAATATTGGATCTCCCGCTATTGCTCCTGTTTCAAAAATGCTTTACAACCCCTCTAGTCATACCCGCAGTGTTGCCGCGCGTACTCTAGGGCAGATTGGAATGGAGGAAGTTGTACCAATGCTTGCCCAAGTTTTGAGAGATGATGAATATGCCTATGTACGTTGTGATGCAGCATTAGCATTGGGGGAAATTGGTTCGCATGATGCTGTGTTCTATCTTTCACAATCGATAAAAGACCGCGATCGCTCAGTCCGCAGTGCTATTTTGAGGGCTTTAGCACAAGTAAATTCGCCTGAAGCTCAGGAAATTTTAAATAATATTAAGCACACGGTTGCCATACCAAATTATTCTGTCTCTAATCTAAGAGATTTTGGCGATGAGTCAGACTTTACGACAATTCAGGGATAAGTAGAATAGGAACTATACGTGCACTCAGCTACCTATTCTCGCCCCCTAGCCCCCACAATTCTTGGGGCACAAGAAAATTACCATTCTCCAAATCCCCCTTCAAATTAACGATTGAGATCAGCTTTCCAGTCTTTAGCTTTAGTCAATTCTTTGAGGATGCCTCCTTCTGCCATCAGGTCTTCAGACTTTTATATAGCTATAGCCATCCAATTCACAGAAGTGTTGTCACACTTCTGTGAATTAAAAACCAAACCCTATGAGGGTTTTAAAAACACAAAATGGCTACGCCATCTTGTGTTTTGCTATTACTAGCGACTAGCAACCAATATCAGTAAACATTTGTCGTGGCAACACGCGCAACGCTTCTTCTAAGGTAGTAATTCCTGTTGAAATTTTGTCACGCACACTATGAACAAAAGATTCATAACCATGTTCCATTAAATACTCAAGTATTTTTGATTGATTTCCTTCAGCCATAATTTTTCGTACTGGAGGAGTGACATTTAATAACTCAAATATGGCTTCACGCCCTAAATAACCTGAACCAAAACAATGTTCACAGCCTTTACCCTTGTGCCAATCTTGGTATTTCATATCCTGTGCTGGAATATTCAAAAATTCAACTTCTTCTCTTGTTGGTACATAAACTTCAGAGCAAAAAGAGCAGACTTTTCTTACCAATCGCTGTGCGACTATCCCCAACAGAGCTTCAGAAATTATGCTGGGATGCAGTCCTAAATCTTTTAGTCGCGCCACTGTACTAATTGCATCATTGGTATGCATTGTGGATAGAACTAAATGGCCTGTCATGGCAGCGCGGATAGTGATTTCAGCAGTTTCCAAATCGCGTACCTCACCCACCATAATAATATCGGGATCTTGACGCAAAATTGATTTCAGACCTGTGGCAAAGGTAAGCCCGCCCTTTTCCTGTACTTGTCCTTGGGTGATATTTGACAAATTATATTCAATCGGATCTTCCATCGTAATGATATTCACTTGATCCGTTGCTAATACTTGTAAAGTGGCATAGAGCGTACTGGTTTTACCTGAACCCGTTGGACCAGTAACAATAATTAAGCCTTGGGGTTGTGATACCCAACTACGATAAATTTCTAGTGATCGCGGCATGAAGCCGATATCTTCAATCGTGGTTGTCAGCATTTTATTGCGTGGCAATAGCCGAATTACAGCCTTTTCACCACCGACACAGGGAAAAGTACTAACCCGCATATCTAAATCTAAATCCAGATGATCGGCGGTAACATAATGCTGACTAATTCGACCATCTTGAGGCTGGCGACTTTCGCCAATATTCATGTTACTCATCACCTTGAGGGCAACGATGGTCTTACGACTGACTTCAGGCGGTAAAATTCGTGTAGTTCTTAAAATGCCATCTATGCGATAGCGGACGCGCAGCCCTAACTCTGTTGGCTCTAAATGAATATCACTGGCGCGATGTTGCAGCGCCACCGAAATTAAAGCATTAATTCGATGAGTTTGATCAAGGGCTTGAGATAAATAGATATCAGAAATTTCATCTAAGTGTGCTTCTTCATTTGCACCTGTGAGTGGGTTCACAATTGGTGAAGCAATATTACTTGGCTCAGGTAAATTTTGCCTAAGAAACCATAATAAATAACTTTCGGAAGAGATAGTTATATTTTTGATGCCCGTTAACGTAACATTGCTCATTTGCTTGATTTCGTCACTGGTTAATGAATGTGGCGAAGCTAAATAAAAGTAACCATGCCATAGCAATAGAGGAATTATCGGTGGTAAGGATTTGCGATCATCAAAATAATGAAAAAATCGATAATTAAGCTCTTCATCTAGTAAATCAATCCTCAATCCGCCACGTTTATCAACCAATAGATCAAGGGCTAGATCGCAATCAATTTCTTGATTGCGAAGACGCTTCCAAACTGAATTAGAAGAAATAAGAGATGTTTGACTCATAATATAAAATATAGATCAACCAAATCTAGAAATATTTCTCTTGATATAGTATTTTACCGCAAGAAAAATTAAAGCCCTATAGCGATCGCATTAGGTTTATTGAAATATAAATACTTCTAATAAATACTTCTAAAATAAGACCATGACTGATATACAACAATTACAACTACTACTAAATGGAGTAAATGGCTGGAATCAATGGAGAAATGAGTATCAAGATACATTAATCTTATTGCAGAATGCGGTACTTAATAATGCCGATTTGCGGTATGTCAATTTAAGTTATGCCAATCTGGAAGGTGCAGATTTGTATCATGCTAATTTAATTGAGGCGAGATTAGAATATGCAAATTTAACTAAAGCAAGTTTAAATGGTGCGATCGCCACAGGTTCTCTAATTAAAATAAATTTTAGCGAGGCAAATCTTTATAGTGCTATTTTTAGCTTCGCCGATCTCAGTTATGCCAACTTAGAAAGAGCTAATGCGATCTCTGCAAATTTCAATAGTGCTAATCTCCAAGGTGCAAATTTCCAAAATATTAATGCTAGTCATGCCATATTTTGGAAAGCAAACTTAAAAGGGGCTAATTTGAATAATGCGACTTTTTGGGGTGCAAAGCTATATTCTACAAATTTAGAGCGATCGCAGTTGCAGAATACTGATTTTAGTGGTGCTGACCTCAGTGGCGCAAATCTCCAGAATGCCGATCTTAGTGGCGCAGATTTACGCGATGCCAATATGAGTAACGTAAATCTCGAAGGCGCAAATCTCGAAGGGATTCTTTGGGGTAAAAATATAAGTCGTTATGCGACGAATTGGAGTAATGCGATCGGTTTAATGTCTGCCCAAAATGTACCCGCATCTCTTTTACTGTGAAGATGAGGAAGTTACAGCTAGGATAATGCCCTCGCGCCAGCCATTGATTTTCAGGATTTCAGGCATTCCTTCCACGTAACATCAGTTATTTAAAACAAAAGCTATGCTCAGCATCAACTTTGTTTTTGGGATAAATATTATCGCGTCAATATTTTGTGTATACTGTATACATAGTTTTGGTAAGTAGCATCAAAGCACAAAATGGCATAGCCATTTTGCGCTTTTAAAAACCTTGCTGGGTCTAAACTAGGTCTAATTTTCAATTCACAAGAATGTGCCAACACCTTCGTGAATTGTTGTAAGTCATACCAACTCAATGAAGATCAAGGAATTATCGTTGCAATTGCAAAAGGCGAAGCCCAAATCCAGCTCACTTATCAATATCCAAGGATATCAACAAAATTTTGACAAGGATGCTAGCGCAATTAAACATAAATCCTAAAAAATTGCTAGCAAAACCCACAAAAAGCATAGGTTTTGACCCGTAATTTTAATTACTCCAAGTCAGCTATAACTTTGTTGTCAACCTTTAAATTTATGAATTTGTAATTGCTTCTATTTTTCCAAATTTACAGGTGCACAGTTTTAGGAATATTCCATATTTAAAGATTAAATATATTTAGTATGGGAGATATAAATATTCAAATATCAATCGAATACATTGCAATAAATATTAACAAGAAAACCTAGAGGCTTACTAATAGTAATAATCTCTAAAAATGTTGTATCTAGAAGGACTAAAGAAATCAAAATAAATAATAGCCCTATATCAATTTAACAAAAAAAGTAATTTAGAATACCATTATTCTGCGAATATCCTGTTGTAATGTATCTTGAAGATCAAACTAAATCATTACCACTAAATTTGCTTTAGCCATAAAATTACTTGCTCAATCAATTATTTGCTGACACCTTTTAAAGAAATTTATAGTGATAAGCAAGTAGCGCGATCGCTAATTTTAGATTGAGTTTATTAGTTGATTTTGGCAGTTAAAAATTAGTGGAATAAAAGTATGCTTAAGAACAAATTCATCACCATGATTAAATTGCCTAGTCCCGAATTAATTACTAGATTGAGTAGTCTGTGTTTATCGCTAGCACTGATGTTGAGTGTGTTTTTGGGAAATCCCGTTCATGCACAAGCAGAGGTAACAGCCAATTTTGATAGCGCGATCTTTTCTGTAAAAGCGACTGAAAATGGTGCAATTTTTTCTAGCCTAATCGCAGATGCGGCTGTAGAGCCTGAAGCAGCCGTCGAAACCCCTGAAGCCAAAGCCGCTGCAAAGGCAGAAGCAAAAAAAGCCAAAGCCGCCGCTAAACTTGAAGCCAAAAAGCTAAAGGAAGCGGAAGAAGCTAAGGCAGAAGAAGCTAAAGCTGCGGAAAAGGCGGCTAAAAAAGCAGCCAAACTAGAAGCCAAAAAAGCTAAAGAGGCAGCTAAGCTAGAAGCCAAAAAAGCTAAAGAAGCGGAAAAAGCGGCAGCCGAGGAAGCAGCCGAAGAGAAAGAAAAAGCAGCGCCTGAATCCGATGCTGCCAAAACGCCAACTGAGCCAGCAGTAGAAAGTGTACCTACTGGCGAAGTTGTTAGTCCTTAATGTTTAGATTCTCTCAAGTAAGTTTAGGTATTGAAGCAATTCGTAAGCCTGTCCTAATGTGATTTCCACTAAAAAGTTTTCCCAACTTAGACATTAGGAAAGTAGGCAACGCCCACCCTACCTATCTCCTACTTGGGAAGTTGTTTTGTGGAAATCACCTAACACTTGACAACAATCTATTAATACCAATTCTCTAAAGTGTAGTTAAACTTATGAGAATTGCAAATTTAACCCATCAAGGTTTTTGAATTCTCAAAGTGGCAATGCCATTTTGAGAATTGGGATCAGATCTAATTCAAGACAAGAAAATGACTTCAGCAATTCCCCGATCGCAATTCAAGTTTAATCTCAGTGCTTACTTAATCAGTGATGGGCCAGCAGGATTTCTATTAAGTTGGGTAGCTGGGTTTGTTGATACTTCTGCATTCATTATTTTGTTTGGACTATTTACAGCCCATGTGACTGGCAACATTGCCTTAGCGGGGTCTTCATTTGTGAGTGCTGACACTGAGACAACGATTACTCGCTTGTTGATGTTGCCCACATTTGTGCTAACTGTCGCTTTGACTTCTCTGCTAGCTCGTTTTTCTCGTCGCCAGCAATGGTGCGTTTTTGGAGTCTTGCTCACTGCGGAAGCGATCGCTTTAGCCGTTTTCCTAGCCATGGGAATGACTCTTTCGCCCGATCTTCTATTTGATGTACAAGAAGATTTGATCCTACCCATTGGTATATCTGGCGTAATCGCAATGGCGATTCAAAATGCATTGATGAAGGAAGCAAAAGGAGTATTCAAAAGCTACATTCCGACAACAGTAATGACTGGAAATACTACACAACTCACAATTGATGTTGTGCAGTTTTTCATCGCTAAGTTTGCAAGTGTCCAAACAGAATTAACCCAGATAGAAGCAAGTGAGTCTTTAGAACGGATCGGTCGATTTGTACCGACGATTGCAGGTTTTGCCCTTGGTGGATTGCTGGCTGCTTGCTTTGTCTTAGTATCTGAGTCTTGGTGGAGCTTGTCTCTACCTTTGATCATTATCTCGATTTTGGCGATCGCTGCCTATGTCGAACATGGTCGTACACCGATCACTTAAATAACAAATAAGCATTACCAAGTAATGCTTATTTGCTCCTCTAAAATCTTTCAGGAAAAGCAATGAAACAACGTTTACTCTCATTTTTTGTCAGCGCCATAATTTTTGTGGGATTACTCACTGGCAATGCTTCTCAAGTTCAGTCAAGCTCATTGTCTGGAGCTTTGTTAGCTGCGTCAGACATTAATGTTGCGGAACCTGTTGCTGCCCCCGAAGTAACTGCACCTGAAATTGTCGCACCTGAACCTACTGCAACCGTAACAGAAGCCGCTACGCCTGAAACTGCTGCGCCAGTAGCAGAAGTTGCTGCACCAAAACCTACTGATGAAGCAACAAATTTGCTAACTAAACTAGAAACGGAAATAATACCTCAAATTGAGAGCGTTTTAACTCCAGAGCAGCAAGCAGAATTTGCAACTAAGGTTGCCGCAGGAACTAGTTTTCGCAAGGCTTTTAAGGCTGTAACTCTAACTCCAGCCCAAAAGACTAAGTTGAGTGCAGTATTCAAAGCTATTCCTAAAAAAGATATTTTTGCAACGCTCACTCCTGCTCAGAAGAAACAATTATTCTTAAAAAATAAGCAACTGTTTATTCCTACGGCTGAAGAAATCGGCGATAAAATTACTGCTGGCATGAAAATGGGAAAGGATAAGTCTCCTTTAGCACCATCGGCAGAATCAATCGTCGAAAAAATTAAAGCTAAGATGAAAGCTACTGAGGCAAAGGAGTAGTCATGGATGGACTGCTGTCTGGTCGGTTAAATGATTGGCTGTTATTAGTGGCGGCGATCGTTGCTTCGATGATCATATTTGCCTCTTTACAGAAAGTTGCAAAATCGCTTTTAGTCCCATTTTTGATTGTTGCGATCGCGCTTATTTTGGCGAAAGTTGCTTTTGGAGTTACCCCAGAACATCTCTGGTACGAGTCTGTTCATGTAATTCGGAGATTAGGTGCAAGATTTATGTAAACCCAAAAAGCGGCTCGAAGCGCCGCTTTTTTTTGATTTCTGATTTTGTAGTGATTCTAGCGGAAATTTTTTGAATAACTGTATACAGTATACAAACTGATATTTTAAACAACCCAAGCAAGACATCATGGCAGATAAAGAACTGAACCTAGTCAAAGAGCTAGGCGAAGATATTGCTAAGGCTCCAGTGGTCACTAAGTCTGGATTAATTTATGGACTAAATGATAAACCTCCTGTTGTCGAAGCTATTTTCGTAGCTTTTCAGCATGTTCTTGCTGCTTTTGTTGGGATCATTACTCCTCCAATTATTATCTGTACCAGTCTAGGATTGGATGCGGCAAATACTAGTTATTTGATTAGTATGTCGCTCTTTACTTCGGGAATTTGCACTTATATTCAATGTAAAAAGATTGGTCCAATCGGTTCGGGTTTGCTAAGTCTACAAGGTACTAGCTTTGCTTTTCTTGCCCCAATTTTAGGCGTAGGTACAGCTTCTTTGCAGAGAGGTGATTCCCCAGAACAAGCTCTAGCATTGATTTTTGGAGTTTGTTTGTTTGGCTCATTCGTGATAATTGTTTTGAGTCAGTTTATCCATCTTCTCGACAAAATCATTACCCCAGTTGTGTCTGGTACGGTCGTAATGATTATTGGTTTAGGCTTGATTAAAACTGGAATGATCAGTCTTGCGGGCGGTGCTGTGGCTCTAGCAAAAAACGATGGTTCCTTTGGTAGTTTTCAGAATCTTGCTCTGGGTGGTGGAGTTCTATTTATTGTCATTGTATTAACGCTTTCGCGAAATCGCTATTTGAGAATGGGTGCGATCGCGATCGGTTTAGCAGTTGGATTTATTTCCTCGCTATTCCTTGGCATAGTCAACTTCAGTGCCCTCAGCCAAATGTCATTCTTTAGGCTTCCAGTCCCTTTCCGTTACGGAATTAGTTTCGATTTCGGTGCTTTTTTGCCATTTGTTTTGATATATATATTGACGGCAATTGAAACTGTCGGTGATTTGACAGCAACTTCGGCTGTATCAGGAGAACCAGTCAGTGGTGGCGTGTATGTTCGCCGCATCAAGGGTGGTGTCTTAGGCGATGGGATAAACTCCTTGATTGCTGCCGTCCTAAACACTTTCCCAAACACGACCTTTAGTCAGAACAATGGTGTTATCCAAATGACAGGCGTGGGTAGCCGTTACGTTGGCTTCTATGTAGCTGGGATCTTTGTGATATTGGGTTTGTTACCCTTTGTTGGCGGCATATTCCAATCGATTCCACAGCCAGTTTTGGGTGGTGCAACCCTAGTTCTATTTGGCTCGATCGCAGTGGCGGGATTGAACATCGTTGTATCAGCGGGACTGGATCGCCGATCAATGATTATTGTTGCAGTTTCTCTAGGCTTAGGCTTAGGTGTGGTATTTGCACCTGAGATTTTTGTTGGGAAACCACCAATTTTTAGTAATCTGTTTGGTTCTGCTATATCTACAGGTGGTTTGACAGCCATTTTGCTAAGTTGGCTATTGCCTAAGTTGGAGGAAACGGCTCTTGTGGAGCAAGAAAATCCCGTTTAGTTTCCTTCTCAACAATAACTGTAGAACGTACTCATTCTAAATGTAGGGGCAATTCATTAATTGCCCCTACATTTAGAATGAGGGTTGCAGGGTATTTTTGCGTAAGTCCTAAACTGATATAGCAATCCAAAATAATTTGTAATTGGATTCAGAACTTATAGCATTTTGCAAATGAGTGCGTACTCATTTACGAAATAAACAACAATCATAGTATTGGTTCCCTGTTTTCATTTTCATAGGGAAAATGAAAACTGCAATATTAGATAGAAACGAAAATTATTGAAATCACTTATCGTACAAAATATTTAGTCTGCTTTTTGATGGTGATTGATATAAAATGATATGAGCATAATGCGGTTTACAAATAGGCGATCGCGATCATGTCTGCACAGTTCCAAATCCACAAAGACACCATTGACCAAGTAAGTCAAAGGGCAGACATCGTAGATATCGTCTCCGAGCATGTTGTACTACGCAAAAGTGGGGCAAATTTTCGGGGCGCTTGCCCTTTTCACAATGGAACAAATGCTACAGCGCTGACGGTGAATCCATCTCGGCAAATGTATCACTGCTTTAACTGTGGTGCCGCTGGTGGTGCAGTCAAATTTTTGATGGAGATCGATAAGCGATCGTTCTCTGACGTAGTTTTAGATTTGGCGAAACGATATAACGTTCCCATTGCCACAGTCGAACCTGAAAAAGCCAAAGAAATCCAGCGCCAAATTTCCCATCGCGATCGCCTTTATGAAGTGATGGCTTTGACCACCAGTTTTTATCAACATGCCCTTTATGCACATCAGGGCAAAGCAGCGCTTGCCTATCTCAGCGAAAAGCGGCAAATGAGCAAAGATACAATCCAGAAATTTCAACTGGGTTATGCGCCTGCTGGCTGGGAAACTTTAATGGGTTATCTGGTGCAGCAAAAGCAGATCCCTGTGAGTTTAGTTGAAGAAGCAGGCTTGATCGTTCCGCGCAAAACAGGTAATGGATTTTACGATCGCTTCCGCGATCGCCTAATGGTTCCTATTCACGATACGAGAGGTCGTGTAATTGCATTTGGTGGGAGATCATTAGGAGACGAAGAGCCAAAATATCTTAACTCTCCTGAAACAGAACTATTCAGTAAGGGATCAATTCTATTCGCAATGGATAAGGCTCGCGATGCGATCGCTAAGTCTGACCAAGCAATTGTAGTAGAAGGATATTTCGATGCGATCGCCTTGCATCAAGCAGGAATTGAGCAGGTGATCGCAACGATGGGTGTAGCTCTTAATGCTGACCAAATGAAGCAGTTATTGCGATATACCGAAACCAAGAATGTAATTCTAAACTTCGATGCCGATAAGGCAGGAATTACGGCAGCGGAAAAGGCGATCGCAGGATTTAAAGAATTAGTATTTAATGGAACCGTGCAGTTGCGAGTTTTGACGATGCCCGATGGCAAAGATGCCGATGAGTATCTCAAACAACATAGTGCAGAGGCATATCGCGATTTACTTAAAAATGCACCATTATTCCTCGATTGGCAGATCGATCAAATCCTTTTAGGTCAAGATCTTAACCAAGCCGATCGCTTCCAAAAAAGCAGCCAAGCGATCGCACAATTATTAAATAATCTGCCCGTTGATTCTTTCTTTCGCACCCATTACATCCATACTTCCGCGCAACGCTTATCGCAAGGCAATTCTTATCTTGCATTGCGTCTAGAGCAAGATCTGCGTCGTCAGTTACGCAACACGCGCTGGAACAGCAATAAGCCTGCACCGTCACTAACCACGACCACAAATTCGCTACATATTGCCGAAACGCAACTTTTACAAATTTATCTGCATTTTCCCCAACATCGTGCTTATTTATATCAAGAGATTGCGGACGAAGAGAATATTGAATTTACGCAATCCAATCATCGCTATCTTTGGCAAATTATTCTCAATCTAATTCAAGAGAAAAAAACTTCCCTTGCTGCGGAAGAGCCTTACCCCGATCATTTAGTGCAACAATTACAGATTCTCTGTGCAGAAACAACAGAGGTGGCTGAGCAACTCCAGCATCTGCTCTGGCTTGACGAAAACTCACGCATAGGTTTATTACGTCCCCAGATCGTGGTGAGAACTGCGATCGCTAAAATTCAATATATCATGTGCGAGAAGCATGAGAAAGACTGGTTAAGCAAATATCAAAGTATCGATGTGATTGCCAATCCTGCTTTCGGTTATGAATGTCAAGCCAAAGTAAAAGAAGCAAGACAACGTAAAGCCGAAATCCGTAAACAGATTGAAGTTAATTATCTCGATCTGTCAGGTACTAGCACGAGTGAGACGAATATTATTGAGTTTTGAAATGATATATTTTAGTTTAATCTGTGGACTTAAATCTAATGACCCAAGCGATCGCCAATCTAGAATTAGCTAACCCTAAAGCTTTGACAGATCAAGAGTTTATGTCATTACCTGAAAATGGCAACCTTTATGAATATGTGGATGGAGAGCTAATTGTTGTGGCAAATTCAGGTGTAGAGCATGGCTATTTAGCACTTACTCTCGGATATTTTTTGACAGGATTTGTACGTACTCATAAGCTTGGTGTAACTTGTGACTCTAGTACAGCTTTCAAGATGAAAACAGGCAATAAGCGATCGCCTGATCTTGCATTTATTGCTAAAGAACGTTTGCAAGGATTAAAACGACTACCAAAAGGATTTTTTGATGGGGCTCCAGATTTAGCTGTAGAGATTATTTCTCCCAATAACACTTTTGAGGAAATCCATAACAAGCTCGTAGAGTATTTTGAGAATGGGACTCGGTTGGTATGGGTAATCTTACCTGATGAAGAATGTGTATTGGTTTACCATAAACCTAAACCATCAAAGCTTTTGCAACTGGAAGATAGCCTTGATGGAGAAGATGTTATTCCTGATTTTAGTCTTTCCTTATCAGAACTATTTCAAGAGCTATCTTTTTAATCAAGTCAAAGCATCAGGATCAACGCCAAGTTCGCGTAATTTTGCCGCTAATACTTCTGCTTTTTCGGCACTCCATAATAGCAACTTGCCAGATCGATCATACCAACGCAACCAATTCATCGACTGTCCTAGCCTCGTTCCTGACCAAATACCTAGAAACAGTTCTAGTTCTGGGATCCATGTCTGTCCTTGAGCATTAGCTTCTTGAAGTATATAACGACCATTCTGTAAGCAGCGCACTTCTAGGCTTGGGACAGCAGGATCGTAAATAACATAGGTCGGCACTTGGAGAATTCGTTCGTAGAAATAAAGCTTGCCATAGGGAGGCGTGACCCTGATTGAAAGCTCACCACCTTCTGTTTCCGAGAGAAATTCCATCACGATCGCTACAGGCTCACCTTCTAAATTAGGGGTATAACTACGCCGAGTAAATTCTTCACTAATGGGATAGACCTTAGGCACATAAAACCAATCAGGAGCTTTGACAATAGTACGAGAATTGACTGAGGCAACTAAACCAAAGTTGGAACCAATGAGCATCTCTGGCTGAATTAGTCCTGCTGCTCCTAAGGCATCGGTCAGAGCAGCAGCCAAAATCGGTTGTTGAATATTTTCCACAGGATCGTCAGGTAATACGAAGTCAGCAGGTAAAGCTTCCCAAGTAATTTTTGGCTCGATTTTGATGGGTGAGACTTGGAGAACCATAAAATTGACCTCAACCGCAAAATTTGGTAGTCATAGACTTAGAAGGTAAGAGTGGGCGGCGCGAAGCGCCGCCCACTCTTACCTTTTTTATGATTTTAAGTAATTTGCTGTGTTTAGTATAGCGTTTCCTTACTTGCAGCACTTTTTATTGGTTGAATTTAATCAGCCAGCCGATCGCAGCACCAGCAATCACCAACCAAGCAGAATTAACTTTTGGGAATTTAAGTAGAACGAAGAGACTAGCGATCGCTACAATAATTGTCCAAATATCAATCAAAGTGCCGCGCCCTAATTCCAAGGCAACAGCCGCCATTAACCCCATAGAAGCCGCATTTACACCATCAAGAAAACCTGCTGTCCAAGGCGATTTGCGTAATTTTGCCACAAATGGATTGATCAATGGAACGAGAATAAACGCTGGTAAAAATATACCAATCGTCCCTGCGATCGCACCCAAATTTCCAGCAACAAGATAACCAATAAAAGTCGCGGTCGTAAATACAGGCCCTGGAGTAAACTGCCCGATCGCTACAGCATCTAATAATTGCTGTGAAGTTAGCCAATGAGTGCGATCGACAAATTCTTGTTGCACAAAAGCTAATAGTACATAGCCACTGCCATAGAGAACAGAACCAATTTTGAGAAAGCTTAGAAATACTGCTGTCCAAGTCTTGGGATAAGCTGCAGTAGTAGCTATAACTACTAAAGGAAAAGGGAAAAAGGAAAAAGGAAAAAGGAAGATTGATAGGGATTTGTTTTTCTTGAAGGATGTTAAGTTATGAACGAGGCTAACGGTGATTCCTGCGCCGAGCATTAGTGCGATTTCATTGATTTTCAGAAAATATAGAGCTAGGACTAAAATCCCTGCGCACCAAGTTGGGATATTTTTTAAGGCCGATCGCCCTAATTTCCATACAGCTTGAGCAATAATTGCGATAATTACTGGCTTGACTCCGTACAATAGCCAACCAACGGCAGGAATAGTTTGGTATTCCACATAAACGATCGCTAATCCCCACACTAATAACATCGCAGGGGTTATAAAACAAACTCCCGCCACGATTGCCCCTCGCCATCCAGCTCGCTCCAGCCCGATATGAATTGTCAATTCGGTAGAATTAGGACCTGGGATTAGACTGGTAACACCTAACAAATCTAATAACTTTTCGCGACTGAGCCATTGACGACGCTGCACTATTTCTAACTCGATCTGAGCAATATGCGCGGCTGGCCCCCCGAAGGCGATCGCACCGAGCTTAGCAAAAACTATTGCTAATTCCCACAATCCTGTTTTTGGCGATAACTGAGTTTCTGGAACTCGATCACCCACTTGAGCATCTAATAGGGAATTAGATTCTAGCTCTGGATCTTTTTTTGTATACTCAGGCATATTTTTTTAAAATTAGGCGCGACATACTTGATTCCATCAATCATCAATAAAGCCTTTAGCACTTGAATTATCTAAATAGTTAATTCAAATGAGCATACACAAAGCTTTATACTTTTTGCAGGTATCCCAGAATACTAGATAGCTTTTGCCTAACTTACAGATATGGTAGATTCGCTCAAATCAGACTCAGTACAGTACTTACAGACTTTAGAAAGTTCTCATCTAGAGTCATGTCATCAATCCGAGCCGATGTTTTACTATTTCGCTTACGGCTCTTGTATGTGTCCTGTAGATTTGAAGCGATCGCTTGGTGAGGCAGCCCATCATTATGTTGTTGGGGTAGCGAGGTTAAGTGGGTACAAGCTTGGATTTTATTATCGATCTCCTCACCGTGATTGTGGTTGCTTAGATATTGTCAAAGATGCAAATTCTTATGTTGAGGGTGTTTTATACAGCTTGCCCATGCGTTTAAGCGATCAGCTTGATATGCGCGAGGATGTGTCGAGAGGTGGCTATCAGCATGAATTGATCACAGTTAGCATTGATCAAAAGGTTTACGCAAATGTAAGAACTTACAGTGTTGTAAATAAGTTGTCTCGTGAACTTGCCCCAAATGATTGGTATTCAAATGTAGTGCTGCGAGGGGCTTCTACTTGTGGGTTGACCGAAAAATATTTTTGGCAATTGTTTTATCATATCTACCAATTGCAGTCACTTCACAAACGACAATACAGCTAGAGAGTTTCGGCGCTTCGTGCCGAAACTCTCTAGCTGTATTGATTAGCTATAGCTAGCTTTGCACAGCAAATTATTTTTTGGATATTAACAAAAAGCAACGACTGTACAGTCGTTGCTTTTTGTTTTATTTCTTGCCGCCGCCTTGATTTTTAAGGCGGTAGGTAATGCGTCCTTTGGTAAGGTCATAGGGCGTTAGTTCCACCTTCACACGATCGCCAGGCAAAATCTTGATGTAATTTCGACGGATCTTGCCCGAAATGTGAGCAAGTACATTAAAGCCATTATCGAGTGCAACCCGAAACATAGCATTAGGAAGTGACTCAGTTACCGTCCCTTCCATTTCAATAGAATCTTCTTTTGACAAACAAACTCTCCCAAATTTAGTATTAGTTCTTTATGTATTATGTTGCGATCGCAAAGCGCTTACAACATGAGATAGATATTTGATAAAGAGTTACTTAATCAAATATCAACGCATTTATGCAAAGAATTTTTTGATTGTCTCAGTTACTTCTGGCATCGACGGTGTGCCATCAATCTGCGTAACCTTATTTCCATAAAATTCTAGCAAAGGTCTAGTTTTGGAATTGTACTCTTGCAACCGATTACTGATCACTTCCTCAGTGTCATCAGCACGCCCTTGATCGCTCGCCCTTGCTAACAAGCGATCAATCAAAAACTGATCTGGCACATCAAGATTAATCACCGAGTCATAGGGCTGATTTATCTCCGCTAATAAAGTATCTAAAGCCTCAGCTTGAGCTACTGTACGCGGAAAGCCATCAAGAATCCAACCAACCTGAGTATCAGGCTGTCTCAATCTTGCCTCAATTACCTCAATCACAACAGCATCAGGAACCAATGTACCCGAATCACTAAAAGACTTAACTTTTAGACCTAATTCAGAGCCTTGTTTAATCTCGGCCCGAAAAATATCTCCAGGAGCAATTCTCGGCACTTGCCAAGATTCAGCCAAAATCTCGCCCTGTGTACCTTTACCTGCTCCAGGTGGCCCCATCAAAATCACTCTAGGCATTACTGTTTCACCATGCCTTCATAACGTTGAGAGATCACATAGGTTTGGATTTGCTTCGAGGTTTCGATCGCGACACCAACCAAAATCAGTAACGAAGTAGCACCAATACCGCTAAAGGTGGATACGCCAGTGGCTTTTTCGAGGGCACTAGGAATAATCGCAATGCCACACAAAAAGACTGATCCGAGTAAAGTCAATCGGTTCAAAATACGGCTGATATAGTCTGAAGTTGCTGTACCAGGTCGTACCGTAGGAATGCTGCTACCCATCTTCTTCAGGTTCTGCGATAGTTCTACAGGATTGAGAACTAGAGTCGAATAAAAGAAGCTAAATCCTAAAATCAGCAACATATACACGGGAATATGACCAGGGCCACTAGGAGAAATCCAAGTAGCGATCGCCACAAATACCTCGTTATTAATACTTTGACTCAAGTAAGCAGGCAGAATCATCACCGATGAGGCGAAAATGATTGGCATAACGCCGCCTTGGTTTAAGCGCAAAGGCAAATAAGAAGCTTGCTCACGGTATAGTTTGCGGCCAACCTGACGACGTGCAGAGATAATTGGAATTCGCCTTGTTCCTTCCTGCACGAACACAATCCCCACAATCATAATCAAGAATATCACTAACAATAAGATGACCCCACCAACTCGTGAGCTATCTTTTTGAGCTAGCGCGATCGTATCACCCAGAGAAGTTGGTAAGTTGGCGACAATACTAATAAAAATCAGTAAAGAAGCACCGTTTCCAACACCTTTCTCCGTAATTAGTTCGCCAGCCCACATCACAAACATCGAGCCAGCCGCCAAAGCTACTGTCGTCTGAAAAATAAAGCTAGACAAAATAACTCGACCATCGCCAACCGTAATCCAGTTAGAGACTGGATCTGACAGCACTCCAGAGTTCTGCACCCAAACGCCAAGCCCCCAGCTTTGGATTACACCCCAAACAAAGGCAACATAGCGGGTGTATTGAGAAATTTTTCTTCTCCCAGCTTCACCTTCATTCTTTTGAAGATTTTCTAAACTTGGGAGAGCAGATGTCATCAATTGCATGATGATCGAGGCATTAATGAATGGCAAAATACCAAGGGCAAAAATACCTAGTAGTGATAAACCTCCACCAGAGAAAATATCTAAGAAATTAACTACGGCATTATTTTTAACAATTTCCGTAAATCTCAGGCGATCAACCCCCGGCAATGGCAAGTAAATGCCAAGTCTAACCAATATCAAAACACCAACAGTAACTAGCAAACGGCCTCTTAGCCCTGCGGCTTGAGCCATTTGCATAAAAGTTTCTTGTGCTGTTGGGTTCTTTCCCTTACTAACAACCATAACTAAACTTACCTCAAGCTAGTGATTGGGTTAGGAGGCGCAAAACTCCTCCTAACTTAAGATATTTAAATATTGTAGTTGCATAGAGAAAAGCGTAACGCGAGGTTCTTCTAAAACAACAAAAGAGAATATGTGGCGAAACGCTTAGCGCTCCGCCACATATTCTCTTTATAACTAGGCAACTTCTACAGTGCCGCCAGCAGCTTCGATTTTGCTCTTAGCAGATGCTGTAAACGAGTGAGCACGAACTGTAAGCGCTACAGTGACTTCACCTCTTCCTAATACACGTAATACACCGTCGTTTTGAGTAATAATTCCTGCTTCCATTAAAGAATCAAGATTTACTACTGTACCCTTAGGTAATCCGCTTAATTGGTCAAGATTAACAATTGTGAAATGCTTAGGATTGACAATTGTAAAATGCTTAAGTTTGGGTACTCGTCTGTAAAGGGGAATTTGACCACCTTCAAAACCAGGTCTGGTGGGACGACCTGAACGAGATTTTTGACCACGCATACCGAAACCACCGCTAGCACCTTGCCCTGCGGCAATACCACGTCCTAGACGACGCTTGCGATGCTGAGAGCCCTCTTGAGGCTGAAGATCGTCAATTCTCATAGTTTTTCCTTAGTGACTATTTTTTTAAATTCTTGCTCCGCAAGAATTTAAAAATATTTAGTTAAATAGCTGTTCCAGCGTAATACCACGCGCTCTGGCAACTTCACCAAAAGTACGCAAGGTTGCAAGGGCATTAATTGCCGCACGAGCATTGTTCAGAGGACTGCTAGAACCAAGTTGCTTTGCCAAAATATTTTTGACACCAGCTAGTTCTAGTACGGTTCTGACAGCACCACCAGCAATTACCCCAGTACCTGGAGAAGCAGGACGGATCATCACTTTAGCGCCACCGCCGATCCCGTTGGTAGGATGTGGGATGGAATTACTCTTTGTCAAAGGCACGTCGATCGCATGTTTTCTAGCATCGGCGACACCTTTCTTGACAGCGTTAATAACATCGGCAGCTTTACCAACGCCAACTCCGACCTGTCCTTTCTCATTACCGACAACGACGATCGCACGGAAGCTGAGTTTTTTACCACCCTTGACAACCTTAGTTACGCGGCGGATTTGGACAACACGTTCTTGCCATTCAGATTCTTTTTCAGTACGAGCGCGATCGCTTTTTTTACTATCGCGCTTGCCTTTGCGTTTTTCATCGCGGTTGCTATCGCCACTGTCGCCGCTGCCACTGTCGCGACCAGCACCTGGTCTTGATTCTCTATTCTTAGCCATATTTGTTTCTATCTACTGATTCACTGCTGGATGATTCGATGCGTTAGAAATCTAGACCTGCTTCGCGGGCAGCTTCAGCGAGAGCTTGGACTCTTCCATGATAGAGGTTTCCACCACGGTCGAACACAACTTTGGTAATTCCCTGTGCGATCGCTCTTTCAGCAATCAAAGCACCAACCTTAGCCGAAGCTTCAGAGTTGGCAGTAGTGCTGAGACCTTCACGAACATCGGATTCGCGGGTCGATGCAGCGACTAGCGTATGCTGCGCTACATCATCAATCACTTGCGCCACGATGTGATTGTTAGAGCGATAAATTGCCAAGCGGGGACGTTCGGGCGTGCCCGACATACCTTTACGAATTCGCTTGTGGCGGCTTATGGTTGCTTGTCTACGACTATTAGCACTCATGTTTTTTATATATGAAGATTACGAAAATTAAGAAGATTAAATAAAGAAGCCAGAAAATCTTATCCTTACTTCTTACCAGTCTTACCAGCCTTACGTCTGACAAATTCGCCGAGGTAGCGGATGCCCTTACCTTTGTAAACTTCAGGTGGACGTACAGCGCGAATTTTTGCTGCTAAGTTACCGACGATTTCTTTGTCAATTCCTTCGACGACAATAAATGTTCCTTGAGGGACTTTTTTGCCCGTAGCATCTTCAACGCCAAGTGAAACTCCAACGGGAGGAATGATGTCAACTGTATGGCTATAGCCAACAGTAAGAACAATATTGCTGCCGTTTAGGTTGGCACGATAACCAACACCTTGAATTTCCAACTTGCGCTGAAAGCCAGTTGACACACCTTCGACCATGTTGGCAACGAGGGTGCGGAAAAGACCGTGCTGTTGCTTTGCAGGACGAGATTCATTAGCGCGGTTGACAATCAAGTTGCTTTCTTCTTGCAGAATTTCTACAGTGTTGGGCAACACACGCTTAAGTTCGCCTTTAGGTCCTTTGACAGTAACCTCTTGCCCTACGATAGAGACCGCAACTTTAGGGGGAAGAGGAATGGGACGTTTTCCAATACGAGACATGTCTGTTTTCCGTTGCTTGTGATGTTATTTGCTGAGTTAACAGCCTGAATTACAGATCTAGATTAAGCAATCTAAAAGATCTGAATTACCAGATATAGCAAAGGACTTCACCGCCGACTCCCTGTTTACGGGCTTCGCGATCGGTCATGATCCCTTTAGAGGTGGAGATGATCGCAATGCCGATCCCACCCAATACACGGGGTAATTCTTTAGAGTTTGAGTAAACCCGTAAACCAGGTTTGCTGACGCGCTTGAGGCGCTTGATAATCGATTGACGATTCTTGCCTTCATACTTGAGGGCGACGACCAAGGCGCGGTCGATGTTTTCGCCTGTTTCTTCAAAATCTGCGATAAAACCTTCTTGTTTCATCACTCGGGCAATGCTCAACGTCATCCTTGTGGCAGGGATAGAGGTTGTCTGGTGCTTTGCAAGTGTTGCATTGCGAATGCGGGTAAGCATGTCCGAGATGGTGTCGTTGGTAGCCATCCTTATCTCCTAATTCGATCTACTTATGATTCTCTAAAGGGCATACCAACTGCTTTCAGGAGCGCACGTCCTTCTTCGTCCGTGTTGGCAGTGGTGATGATGGAAATATCAAGCCCCCGAATTTGCTCAATACTGTCGTAGCTGATTTCGGGGAAGATAAGTTGCTCGCGAACACCGAGGGTATAGTTACCGCGTCCATCAAAGCTCTTAGGGCTAACACCGCGAAAATCACGGATGCGAGGCAATGAGAAATTGATCAGACGATCCAAAAAGTTATTCATCTTGTCGCGGCGGAGTGTGACCATCATGCCGACGGGCATTCCTTGACGCAATTTGAAACCTGCGATCGCTTTCTTGGCTCTGGTTACTACGGGCTTTTGACCAGCGATCGTTGCAATTTCGATCAAAGAAGCTTCTAGGGACTTAGCATTCTGAGCAGCTTCACCGAGACCACGGTTGATCACTACTTTTTCAAATGTAGGAACTTGATGGATGTTGGTGTACTTGAACTGCTCCATTAACTTGGGAACAGCTTGATTTTTATAGACTTCGGTAAATCTTGTTAGCATTTTATCTTCCTCGATGAGTTTTCCTGGGCTTGGTCAGGTTATATAGAATTACTTCTTTTCAGTCTGGACGGAATCGACGATTTCACCAGTCTTTTTCAACATTCTTACTTTCTTGCCATCATCCGTAAAGGTGAAGCAAGAGCGGCTAGCGGTCTTTTCCTTTTCGGAATACAACAACACTTTAGAACTGTGAATCGGAAACTCGCGGGTAATAGTTTGTCCAGACTCACCATCAGCCTGAGGCTTAATGTGCTTAGTCTTGACATTAACACCTTCAACAATGATGGTGCTGTCCTTGGGAAATACTTGTAGTACCTTAGCCACAGTTCCCTTAGAGCTTCCTGAAATTACTTGAACCACATCATCTTTTTTGACATGAATCTTGAAAGAATTGCGGTTGCCGCGATAGGCAGGCTTTGACTTGAATGACATTACAGTACCTCTGGCGCTAGGGAGATAATTTTGGTGAAGTTTTTATCCCTCAACTCACGCGCAACTGGACCAAATACGCGGGTTCCTTTGGGGTTGCCGTCTTGGTTGATGATTACGGCGGCATTGTCGTCAAAGCGAATTCTCATGCCGCTTTCACGGTTGATAGATGCTCTGGTACGAACAATGACAGCGCGAACTACATCCGATTTTTTAACTGGCATGTTGGGCGCTGCGTCCTTAACGGTGGCGATAATCACATCACCAACTCCGCCAAAGGCACGGTTACCACCAGCCAGCACGCGGATACATAGTAGTTTTTTAGCTCCACTATTATCCGCCACATTTAAATAAGACTCTTGTTGAATCATGGCTTATGCTTCCGAGCTAGATGAGAGAATCTCTACAACTTCCCATCGCTTTGTACGGCTGAGGGGACGGGTTTCCCGAATTTTGACGCGATCGCCTTCACGGGTTTTATCTTCTTCATCGTGGGCTTTAAACTTAGTCGTTTTGACCACGATTTTTCCATATTTGGGGTGGGAAGTACGGTTTTCGACCGCGACAACCACCGTTTTTTGCATTTTGTCGCTGACGACAACGCCAACTTTTTCTTTAACTGCCATTGCTAAAATTCCTATGTTTTGTAAATAGCTTTCTTAAGCTCTGGACTGACGTTCGCGTTCGACGGTCATCAGTTGAGACAAACGATGCTTAGCATGTTGGAACTGATGTGGCTGGACGGGTTGTCTAGTTGCCTGCTTGAAACGCAGATCAAATAGCTCTTTCTTGACAGACAAGACTTGAGCTTGCAACTCTTCATCAGATAGCTCTCTAGTTTCTTGGACTTTTGGGAGTGCCATATCTTTTACTCCTTTTCACGGATAACGAATCTGGTTTTGATTGGCATCTTGGCAGCCGCCAAGCGAATTGCCTCTCTTGCGGTTTCTTCAGTCACGCCAGCTACTTCAAACATGATGCGACCTGGCTTAACCACTGACACCCAAAACTCAGGAGCACCTTTACCAGAACCCATACGGGTTTCAGCAGGACGCATGGTTACGGGTTTGTCTGGGAAAATACGAATCCAAATCTTGCCACCGCGACGGATATAACGGTTCATGGCACGTCGAGCAGCCTCGATTTGACGAGCGGTAATCCAAGAAGGCTCTAAAGCCTGCATGGCGTAATCACCAAAGTTGATCTCGGTTCCTCTGGTAGCAGGGCCCGCCATCCGACCGCGTTGCTGCTTACGAAATTTTGTACGTTTAGGACTTAACATGTTTCAAAACTCTAGATGACAGAAGTTTATCCTTCAGCGCTAGAACGATCCTCAAATTGGGGACGACGTTGCTGGCGGCGACGGGGTTGTGCGGCAGGAGCAGGAGCTTCTTCGCCTTGAATAATTTCGCCTTTAAAGATCCAGACTTTGATGCCAATAACACCATAAATAGTTCTGGAAGTTTTGTAGCTATAGTCGATGTCAGCACGCAATGTATGCAGAGGAACACGACCTTCACGCACCCACTCAGTTCTGGCGATTTCAGCACCGTTAAGGCGACCACTGATTTGCACCTTGATTCCTTCGATACCTGCACGCTGAGCTCTTTGAATAGCTTGGCGAACAACACGACGGAAGGAAACACGACGTTCGATTTGCTGAGCGATGTATTCAGCGATGAGAGGCGCTTCCGCATCAACTCTGGTTACTTCAGTGACGTTAATCCGAACTTGGCTAGTACCTGTCTTCTTCAGAGAACCATCTTGTTCAAGGTGTTTCACTAGTCCGACACGTAATTGTTCGATACCAGCGCCACCACGACCAACGACAACACCTGGTCTAGCAGTACGGATTTCGAGATCTACTTGATCAGCCTTGCGATCGATCAAGATTTCGGCGATACCAGCATTACTCAGAGTCTTTTCGATAAACTTACGAATTTTGCTATCTTCTTCAGCGAGAATGCCGTAGCGATTGACATCAGCGTACCAACGAGAAAGATGGGACTTGGTGATGCCGAGGCGTAACCCTGTTGGGTGAATCTTCTGACCCATACCTATTCTTCCTCCGATGGTTTGACGGTGATCGTAATGTGGCACGTTGGCTTACGGATTTGGTAAGCGCGACCTTGAGCGCGGGGACGGAAGCGCTTGAGGCTAGGTCCCATATCGGCAAAGGCTTGGTTAACTACTAGGGATGCGGGATCAAGTCCTGCATTATGTTCAGCATTAGCAACGGCAGAACGCAATACTTTCGTAATTGGTTCGCAGGAGCGATAGGGCATGAACTCAAGAATCATCAATGCTTCGCGGTAGCTACGACCACGGATTTGGTCGAGTACTCGACGCACCTTGTGAGGTGACATCCGAATATATTTGGCTACGGCAGGGATTTCGTTTTGGGCGAGGATCATTTTTAACTACCTGTCTACCTATCTCTTGGCCTTTTTGTCGCTCTTAGCATGACCGCGGAAGGTACGAGTAGGGGCAAACTCACCGAGTTTGTGTCCTACCATTTGCTCCGTGACATATACAGGAACGTGCTGTTTTCCGTTGTGACAAGCAATTGTATGCCCGATCATTTGAGGAAGAATGGTGGAAGCGCGAGACCATGTTTTGATAACTTGCTTTTCGCCTTTGGCGTTCAGCTTCTCAATTTTGGTCATTAAGTGATCGGCAACAAAAGGACCTTTTTTTAGCGATCGCGTCATAATTTGTACTCTCTGTAAAAACTTTGAATATATATTTGCCAGCGTAGCGGGGAAATATATGATTAGGCGTTACGTCCGCCCTTACCGCGCTTCGAGGACTTGCGACGGCGACGAACAATCAAGGCATCACTGAGTTTACCTTTCTTGCGAGTCTTATAGCCCAAGGTTGGCTTACCCCAAGGCGTAACAGGGCCACTACGTCCAACTGGAGCGCAACCTTCACCACCACCATGGGGGTGATCGATGGGGTTCATCGCCATACCACGGACTTTCGGACGACGGTTCAACCAACGGCTACGACCCGCCTTACCAAGACTGGTGTTGCTATGATCGAGGTTACCAACTTGTCCAATGGTGGCAAAACAATCTTTACGAATCAAGCGAACTTCGCTAGAAGGAAGCTTAAGGGTAACGAAATCACCTTCTTTTGCTGCAATTTGAGCACCAGCTCCAGCCGATCGCACAATTTGTCCACCCTTACCAGGAACTAGTTCCACGTTGTGAACAATCGTACCAAGGGGGATGTTTACCAATGGCATCGCGTTACCGATTTCAAAGGGAACGTTGCTTGAGCCAGCTAGGATTTTGTTGCCGACAGAAATACCTTTCGGTGCGAGGATATATCTCTTTTCGCCATCTTCGTACTGGAGAAGAGCAATCCGAGAGGTGCGGTTAGGATCGTACTCGATCGCAATTACTTCAGCGATGATGTCACGCTTGTTGCGTTTGAAATCGATGATCCGATATAAACGCTTGTGACCACCGCCACGTCTGCGGCTAGTGATGACACCACGATTATTGCGTCCTCTTTTACGATGGACGTGGCTAGTTAAAGACTTTTCGGGTTCAGATTTGGTGATTTCCGAGAAGTCCGAGACAACAGTTTGTCTTGTACTAGCGGTATACGGTTTATATGCACGAACGCCCATAATTGTCTGATTTTGTTAAAGAACAGTTCTCTGATTTTGCCTTTTTTGTAAAAAGCTATTGCTTACACATCGGGGAACAAATCGATTTTGCTGCCTTCTGCGAGGGTGACGATCGCTCTTTTGATTTGAGCGCGTTTGCCTGCGAACTTACCAATACGACGCGCTTGTGCGGGTGGATTATGGGTGTTCACTTTTTTGACCGTAACTGAGAAAAGGCTTTCGATAGCTGCCTTGATCTCAGGTTTAGTAGCATCATGAAAAACATCAAATGTGTATTTGTTGCTTTCAAGTTGTCGGGTTGCCTTTTCATTGAGCAAAGGGCGACGAATGATGTCGGGCAAGCGACGGGGATCGAACTCGGTGGGGATCTTAGCCATGTTGTTTCTTTCTTCTACTTAGATTCCGTTATTCTGCGTCTTCGACCGTGGTTACGATCTCAGTTACCAACTTTGCGTCGCCACCATATACTTCATGAATCTTGGCGATCGCTGAGCGGGTTGCCACAATCTTTTCAGAATTGAGAATGTCGAACATATTGAGCTGATCGGCAGCGATCAGCTGCAAGTTTTGAATGTTACGCGCAGACAAAACAATGTTTTCTTCTTTACGATCAGTGATGATCAGGGTCTTTTTGCCAACGGTGACACCCCAACGCTCAAGAGCTTGACATAATTCCTTAGTCTTAGGCTGAGCAAGATTTACGGCAAAATCTTCAACAATAATCAAATCTGATGAACGACTGATAAATGCGGTACGAAGTGCAAGACGACGCTCCTTGCGGTTCATCTTGGTTTCGTAGTCTCTAGGCTTAGGTCCAAAAATTGCACCACCACCACGAGTGAGTGGGGATCTAGTCGAACCAGCACGGGCGCGACCAGTACCCTTTTGTCTAAAAGGCTTACGACCACCACCACGGACTTCAGCGCGAGTCTTACTGCTGGCTGTGCCTTGACGGGCATTGGCTAACTGTCTGACAAGGGCGCGATGAACTAAACCTTTTGCACTTGCTTCTTTGGCAACACGCAATTCAAGGCTTACTTCACCAACTTCATTCCCTGTCCAATCTATTACTGTAGGCATAACTTATATTCTCTCGATCTCACGAACAAACTACTTAGTCCTTATTTCGCCTTGCCGATAATTACGGTAGGAATGACGTTAAGCAATGCGCCAGGTTTACCAGGGACTGCTCCTTTAATTAGCAACACATTGTTCGCTGCATCGACTTTGACTATAGTTAGCTTCTTCACGGTGATTTGCTTACCGCCAAGACGACCAGCCATGCGCTTACCTGGATATACACGACCAGGGGTTGTACCTGCTCCAGTCGAGCCAGGTTGTCTGTGGTTTTTAGAACCGTGAGCCATTGGACCGCGAGCAAAGTTGTGGCGCTTTTGGTAACCAGCAAAACCTTTGCCGATGCTAGTTCCAATCACGTCAACGATGTCGCCATCCTTGAACTGACTTACATCTAGAGTCTGACCAATAGTGAAATCACTAACATTATCAAGACGATACTCACGAAGATGCTTAACAGGTTCAGCACCTGAGACTTTCAAATGTCCCAGTTCTGGCTTGCTAAGAAGCTTTTCGCGGGTCTTACCGTAGCCAATTTGAATGGCTTTATAGCCTTCTTTGGTTTCGGTCTTGACTTGTGTGATAGTGCAGGGACCTGCTAGGACAACGGTTACAGGAACAGCGTTGCCATCCGAATCGAATACTTGGGTCATCCCAAGTTTTGTGCCGAGAATTCCGACAGTCATTAAAATTAGCTCCGCTTGCTTGACTTTCAAATTTTCGCGCAGAATATTTCTGCCGATTTTTGACAGGCTCAAAAGAGATCGGTTTCGATCTTAGTAAGAAGTATTGGTTTTGAAGGCTGTTTAACGGACTTCGAGACGACTTACAGAAGATATCTAGTCAAACTACTAGATGTGAGAAACTCAATCTCTTGGGTTGGTTGTTATAGGTTTAAAAGACTTTTGACTTTCTTTATGTCGCTATACCAAAGCGTGACTCAGACTTAAGGAAGGAAACGCATTGGCTTATTTCACTTAGTTTCTGTTTTTAGTCACGATTAATAATCATAACTCTATGTGAGACGTTTTGTCTATAGTTTTCAGAAAAAAGTTAAAAATTTAGATGAGTCGGACTAATTACTCCAGCTTCACCATCTCCAGTTAAGTAGATAGGCATAATTAAATATAAAAGCCAAAGAAGCTGATTCGCCCGCAAAGCGGGCGAATCAGCTTCTTTGGCTTTTATTAACCTAGATCTAGTTACAATAGTTTTTATTAATAACTATATAAGCTTTTAGCGATAATAAATTTGAACTTATAATATTAAGACTACAAATAATTATGATTTTATAAACTGTGAAGCAAATATAGGTGGGAAGAGTAAGAAATGATAGAAGTACAATCTATATCGCCTAACGCTTCAAACCCATTTGGTTACGAAAACTGCGATCGCGAGCAGATTCATTTATTGGGGCATATTCAGCCACATGGCATTTTGGTAGCTTTCAACGAGCTAGATCTGACAATCGCTCAGATTAGTGCCAACACAATTGACTTTTTCAATACTCCAGCTAGCTCATTGATTGGGAAGCATTTAAGCACTCTATTTCCAAAGCCTCAAATTGATACCCTAGTGTCTTTTCTTGCTCAAAAAGATTTGGGGATATTTAATCCAACTAAAATAACTGTTCAAATAGAAAAGAAGACGTATTTATTTCAGGGAATAATGCATCGCTCTGATGGATTACTGGTTTTAGAATTAGAACCTTTATCTACAGATATTGATTCTAGTTTTAGTTTTTATCATTTGGCGAAATCTGCGGCAGCTAATGTCAGACAGGCAGAGAGCTTCACCGAAATGTCAGACTTGCTGGTTCAGGAAATTCGCAAAATAACTCAATACGATCGCGTAATGCTCTATCGATTTGAGACAGACAATAGCGGCGTTGTAATCGCTGAGTCTAAAGATGAACAGATAGAATCCTTTTTAGGATTACATTTTCCTGCTGCTGATATTCCTGAACTTGCGCGAAAGCTTTACTATAAAAACTGGCTTCGACAAATTGTCGATGTTAATTCACACCCTGTCCCAATTGTTCCATTAAACAATCCAATTACTCAGGGACCAATCGATCTAAGCTTCAGTACGTTGAGAAGTGTTTCCCCAATTCACATCAAGTATTTACAAAAGATGGGGGTTTCTGCTTCTTTCAGCATCTCTTTGATTAATGCAGGTAAATTATGGGGATTGATTGCCTGTCATCGCTTTTCTCCAAGGTATATTGACTATGAAGCCAGAAAAGCCTGTGAGTTTTTGGCGCAAGTCATGTCCATCGAAATCGTCAGCAGATATGAGCAAGAGTTAAAGAATGCTCAAGAAAGAATCAAGATCATTCAAGCTAAATTTAAACGGAATATCCTCGACCCGCATCAATCAATAAACGACATATTCTCCCAAAATGCAGAGAATTTGTTGGATCTGGTTAAGGCTCAAGGTGTAACCATCTGTCTTAGCGATCGCATTTCCGAAATTGGAACTTGCCCTTCTCAAAAATTTGTCAGCTCATTAATTTCATGGCTAGATACTAAATCTGAGGATGTTTTTCATACCAATTGCTTGAGTCACCTATATCCCGAAGCGCAAGCTGTTAAGGATATAGCCAGTGGAATATTAGCGATTTCTATCTCGCTCAATCATGCTTCCTATCATATTATTTGGTTTCGCAGTGAAGTTGTCCAAACTGTTAATTGGGCTGGCGATCCTAACAAATTAGCTCTTGATGATGAATGGGAGCTAACTCCACAACGATCATTTGAATTATGGAAAGAAACTGTCAGAACAAAGTCTTTGTCTTGGAATGAAGTGGAGATTGAGACTGCGACAGAATTGAGAAGTACGCTCATGCTTGCAGCGCTTGAATTGTCGCAACAAGCACTGAGGCTAGAAGCTGAACGCGCTCAAGTTGCAAACCTGGCTAAAAGTAGTTTTTTGGCACGAATGAGTCATGAATTGAGAACTCCTCTTAATGCAATTTTGGGATGCACTCAATTGATGAATCTTGATAATTCTCTAACTCAATCGGTCGGGGAATACGTTAACATTATTAATTACAGCAGCGAGCATTTACTATGCTTAATCGATGACATTTTAGAAATGTCGAAGATTGAAGCAGGTAAGATTATTCTTAATGAGACTCAGTTTGACTTTCATTTGTTTTTGCATAATTTGCGAGAGATGATGCAAATTAAGGCAAAGGATAAAAATTTACAGTTAATCTTTGCCGTACATCCCAATTCCCCTCAGTATATTAAAGCTGATGAGCGAAAACTCAGACAGATTTTATTGAATTTACTGGGAAATGCGATCAAGTTTACGGATAAAGGCTATGTACTTCTTCGTGTTTCCTTAATGGATAAAGAAGACGAATCTTCAAAAGCTATTATTCATTATGAATTAGAAGATTCTGGGATAGGAATTGCTCCAGAAGAAATCGATAATTTATTTGAAGCTTTTGTACAAACTTCTTCGGGGAAAGAATCACAAACTGGAACGGGATTAGGCTTAGCGATTAGTCAACAGTTTGCTCATTGCATGGGTGGTCATATTTCGGTAAGTAGTGCTTTAAATAAAGGTACAATTTTTCAGTTTGATCTTGAAGTTGAGCAATTAGTGGAGCAATTATCCGATGTAGATATTAAACAAAGTCAGATCCTAGTTTCTGTTCAACCCTCCATAGAAATTATAAAAGAGACTAATAAACAAGATGTATCTAATTCTTTGCGAATTCTATTGGTTGAAGATATTACCTATAATCAAATAATTGCTTTGAAGTTTTTGAAAAAACTTGGCTATCAAGCAGATCTTGCTGTGAATGGACTTGAGGTACTTAATGCACTAGAGCATAAATTTTATGATTTGATTTTGATGGACATCCAAATGCCTGAAATGGATGGATTGGGTGCAACTCGCATCATCCGACAAAAAGAGAAAGACACAATGGCAATTAAGAAGGTTAAAATCGTGGCGATGACCGCAAATACGATGGAGGAAGATCGTGAGATTTGTACTTTGGCTGGGATGGATGATTTTATTAGTAAACCAATAAAGATAGATGAACTAGATGCACTGTTAAAGAGATACAGCAAAGCGTTGTAAAAGTTGCCAGAGGATAATGCCAGTTAGCCAAGAAATACTTGTTGCTAATGGAATATATAGAATTCCTCCAACTATTTCTAAAGGAGCGATCGCACGCAACACCCAAACATGAACTAGATAAGTAGTAAAGCTTGCCTTGGCAAAAGTTTTGATTTGGGGTTGAATAGCTTGCCATAGTTTTTGGATGGAGCTTTTGTTTTTTTGCCAGTTTTGCCAAGACACAGACCATAGCAAGAAAGTCAATGTCAGCAAAACTACAGTTGGTCGAGCATAATGACCGACAGCTTCAGCAGAGTTCTTGAGTATCGCTGTCCAATAGAATTCGCTTAGTTCGACAATTGCTGCGATCGCAAATAAATATCCCCAAGATTGCGATCGCCATTTCGTCACCAAAGAACTAGTCCAACCGTGATCCTTAGCTAGCCAAATACCGATTTGGAAATAGGACAACCAATAAATTACGTGATTACCGTTGGGTAAGAAAGTTGTAATATTTACTAGTAAATCAAAAGTTGCCGATACCCATCTCAAGCTAAATAGAGCAAAGGTGACAAACATTAGAATATACAAATTCCATTTTGTAAATAAGATGCTCCGAAGGATTGGATATACTATGTAGCATTGAAAAATGATTCCTAAAAAGTAAAGGTGATAGTCACCCATACCTGTAGAAAGTAATTGAATAATTAGTTGTCCACGCTCCAGCCAATCTGCTTTCTGAAACTGGCTCTGCCCAATTATATTGAGTAAAGTGAATAGAACGTAGGGCGGCACGATACGCCACAGGCGGCGTTGAAAGAATATTTGCAAATCAAAAGGTCTTTTCTCTTCCGACTTCGCTAGGGCAAAGCCTGACAAGATTACAAATATTGGCACTGTAAAGCGCCCAACTTGGTTAATGATTGTGTCTATAAAAATCTCAAGATTGATCGTATTTGTATCATGCACTCCAAACCACCAATGATGCGAAGCATGAATACCAATAACGATAGTTGTAGCGATCGCACGCAGTAGATCAGAGAGTTCCCAAGTCATATTTTGTAAAATTTATTTTGATGGCACTAAGCATTTTCAAGATTGGATCTAGTGATCTTAGGAATCTTTAAATCACCCTGCACCATTTGTTTCCATATGTCCGCGATTCCTTCTTTCCCATTTGTCTGTACTTTACGCAAGATCAGTAAACTATCTACCAACAAAGTTTCAACATCAATAGATTGATAATCAGGAAGATATGCTGGTAAGCGGCTTGTGCCCTCACCTAAGAGAATCGCTGCACCATGCCAATTTTGACTTTTGAGGTGATATAGACCAACGGCAATTTGTAAAATCCCTTGATAAAAAGCCCGATCGCTTTGCCAAGAATCATTCCAAATTGCCTCTAAAGTATCGTGGCAGGCATAATAGTCACCACTGTTAAACTGGGTAATCGCCTCTTCAAATGCTGGATCAACCATTGGCTAGTACATTTGCGATCGCTTGTTTTTGTTCGGCATCATATCCCCATTTTTCCAGAAAAGATACATAGTTCCCATGATTTCCGATTGCCGAGTTACGCATTTGCGTAGCAATTTCATAAACTTCAGTAAGATCTACTTTCTCAATTAAAATTGCAGTCCTCCTAGCGACGAGATCGGAGTCTTGGGCTTGGTCTTCATTACCTACGCGACGATGGAAAATTGCCATGGCTGTGGACATAGCGAGATTTTTGACAAGCAGTTCTGCGATCGCATGAGGAGCAGATTGCAAAGCTCTAATAATATGAGTGCTAGGTGCATCTGCTAATTTCCATTCACCAGTCAAGAAACACACAAAAAATCCTCTTGCTCCATTTGAAGTTTGCACAAGTGCCGAAATTTCTGATTCTAGTTGTGATTCATCTAAGTCTTTGCGTGAAAGCAAAGCTTCTGTATAGGCGATCGCCTCTTCAAAGGTCATATTTTTCAAGACTTGTTATCCTATCAGTTAAAATTACAGTATAAAAGCCAAAAGAGAAAAGGGGCGCGATGCGCCCCTTTTCTCTTTTGGCTTTTATGTGATGTGATCTAAACAATGATTAGGTAAAAATGCTGTCCAACCATTGTCTAATTTGACACGACAGCTGACACTAATTACCTGCTCAACGACACCTTTATGATTGGCATATTGCTGGCGATTCTCATTTACCGCCACGCGATCGCCTACTTTAAAAGTCTTACCCAAGGATTTATGATCCGCACCTTGTTTTTTATCATTGATATTGGGAATTGCCGCTTTTTTGAGAGTTGGGGCAGAGTGAAAAGTCAAAGAAGCAGCTTGCTGTCCATTGACTTGATAGTTATAGCCACGTCCTTGGATAAGCTGCAAACTACCAATCTGCACATTTGCCAAATATTGCACAAAGATATCAACGGATATTTCCATTGTTTCGGCAAGGTCTTCAAACATGACAGGATAGCTCCAGTAGTTTTCACCCACTTGCAAGTCAGCTAGCTCTTTCCATGCGTCGAATAGTTTTTGTCCAAATTGTGTTGCTAGATCATCGACGCGATCGCTGCTTGACTGATGAACTGAAGCTGAGGTACTGCTAGATGTCAAACTTTTAAGTGTTTTGAGCAAATTTTCGGCAATGCGATCGCTTGCTTCAGTCCTTACTCGAAGATATTCGAGAATCTGCTCAAACAAAGATTCGCTAACATTAACAGTCATAAAACTACCCGCACTAATCGCCTTTAATAACCTATCTGAAAAATGCTGCTTGGCACTCTGAGTATTAGAAAAATCCAGCTTTTAGATTTTTTGAAATATTCTCTAACCTAACATCAATAAACTAACACCAAAAATGTTTACAACACTTTGCAATAAAATAAATAGTCATATTTCTGTTGAAAGTGTTACAAAAAGATACTTTTGCACTCTTGTCCCCACATGAATATAGCAATCCTAAGTAACATTAGGAACCATTTAAGAATTACTTTCTGCGGTCAAAAGCTCTAAGAGATCCCCCTCAATCCCCCTTAAAAAGGGGGAAGAATTTAATTCTCCCCCCTTTTTAAGGGGGGCTGGGGGGGATCTAGACAATTCTTAAATGGTTTCTTAAGTGCGCACCGAAAGAAATCTCCTAAAGTCTAGACTTATAGATGTCGCCAAGTGTACTAGGACAAAGTACACTTGGCGACATCTATAACTACCCACGTACAATTAAATATAAAACACCAAAGTCTGTACCGATCGCGTCACTGGCCAGCTAAGGGGTAAAGTGTAAAATATAGAGGCAGAGTCAAGGAGAAAGGCATGGAATGTAAGCAAAGCTTACATTGCTATAGCAGAAAGTCATTGCAGCCTTTACACCGATCGCATTGATAAACTAATTCGTTTCAGAGATTCATTCACCTCCAAAACGCGCACCTTTACCACCTGACCAACTTTGACGATTTGCTTCGGATCGCTTACAAAGCGATCGGCTAATTGCGAAATATGGATTAATCCATCTTGATGCACACCAATATCCACAAACGCGCCAAAATTAGCCACATTGGTGATAATCCCTTCTATCTCCATGCCGATTTGCAGATCAGAAATTTTCTGAATTGCATCGCTGAAAGTAGCATATTTGAACTCCGCACGCGGGTCACGACCTGGCTTTTCTAGCTCTCGTAAAATATCGCGTAGAGTTGGCTCACCGATCGCATCCGTTACATATTTCTTGAGATTTACCGTCTTCAGTTTATCCGCCGCTTGCGAGATTTTTGATAGATCCACATTCAGATCACGGGCGATCGCCTCCACAACACTATAGCTTTCGGGATGAACAGCAGTGTTGTCTAAGGGATTAACACCGCCGCGAATCCGCAAAAATCCCGCCGCTTGTTCAAAAGCTTTTGCGCCTAGCTTAGTAACTTTCAGCAAATGACGACGATCGCGAAAAGCTCCATTTTGATTGCGATAGGTGATGATGTTATTGGCAACGGTGGCGCTCAGTCCAGACACAAAAGTGAGCAGTTCTTTAGAAGCTGTGTTCAGGTCTACACCGACGAAGTTAACGCAACTTTCTACAGTTTCGTCAAGCTTCTTTTTTAATAATTTCTGATCGACATCATGCTGATATTGTCCAACACCGATTGATTTCGGATCGATTTTTACTAGCTCTGCCAGAGGATCTTGCAAGCGTCGCCCAATGCTGACAGCACCACGTACCGTTAAGTCTAGATCGGGAAACTCCGCGATCGCAACAGGACTAGCGGAATAAATCGAAGCCCCCGACTCGTTTACCATTACCTTGATCGGTGGATTTTTTAATCCTTGAATAACTTCTATCACAAAAGCATCAGTTTCTCGTCCCGCCGTACCATTACCGATCGCAATCAATTGAATTTGATACTTCTCAATCAAAGTTCTCAAAGTCCGCGCAGCCTGCTCTCTTTGCGCTAGCGCCTGATGCGGAAAGATCGTTTGATATTCCAGAAACTTACCAGTCTCACTAATTACGGCAGTCTTGCATCCTGTGCGAAATCCTGGATCAATCGCAAGGGTCGGTTTCATCCCTGCGGGAGCGGCTAATAGCAAATCTCGCAGATTAGTTTCAAAGGTTTTGATCGATTCTCCATCCGCCCAAGCTTTCTTCTCCATGATTACCGATGCGATCGCCGAAGCTTTGATCAAGCGGTTAAAGGCATCCTTGAGCATATCTTGATAAAACTGCTTTACGGCTGGAGTCTTCGCCCGAATTTGTTGCGCCTCTAAGTAACTCAGCACATGCTCTTCGTCAAAATCTAGATTGAGGGTCAGGATTTCTTCAGTTTCACCTCGCAACAAAGCAAGAAGATTATGGGGTGCGATCGCCTTGACTTTCGCTTGATAGTCGCGGTACATCTCAAATTTGGTTGTGCCGACTGCGTGAGTTGCCTTGATCTGCGAAACAAAGAAGCCTGACTGCATCAAGTATTCTCTGATGTAGGCTCGATATTCTGCACTGTCAGCGACTTCCTCCGCAAGAATGTCTGATGCACCTTTGAGGGCTTCTTCGACAGTTTTTACTTGTTCTGACAAATATTTAGTGGCTTCTTGCAATAATGAAGCAGTATTAATGTTCGGACGGTTGAAGGCTTTGATGGCTTCCGCAAGTGGTTCAAGTCCTTTTTCTCTTGCGATCGCAGCTCTAGTTCTACGCTTGGGACGATAGGGCAGATATAGATCTTCGAGTTCTGTCTTTTGGATGCTTGCCTCGATTTTGGCTTTCAGCGCATCTGTTAGCTTGCCTTGGTCAGCGATCGCTTGGAGAATTATGGTTTTGCGATCGCGTAACTCTGTGAGATATGCATAACGATCTTGGAGATCTCTTAATTGGATCTCATTCATTTCGCCAGTACGCTCTTTGCGATAACGGGCAACAAAAGGGATAGTTGCTCCTTCAGCAAATAGATCTAGAGCATTTTTGATTTGTTCGGTACGAAGAGAAAGTTCTTGGGCTATGAGTTGGATTATTAGTTGTTCATTCTGCATTTATCTAAGCAACTCCATAGGCTGGATATGTTTGTTTATAAGACGTTTGATATCGTAGCACAATGCTTTTTCCTTAGGACTTGCTCAAATGCGTTCCACGTAATACCAAAGCACAAAATGGCTACGCCATTTTGTGCTTTTATAGCAAAGAAAGGGATAGTTAGGACAATTGACAGAAGGCTTGCTGTACGGCATCCCATAAACTTTCACATTTTCCTATAATCTTACTGACATGATGTTTTAACCTTGCCCAAAATTTC